>CAMDOL010000014.1 GCA_945903615.1 Rickettsia typhi
AACTAAAACAATGTTTTAGAAAAATTGATCTTTCTGGTCTTTTTTGGCATAAATTCCATTATTTTTGGTGAAATATGGAAATATTCCACCAAAAAGTAATGAAATTTTTACTCAAAAAATCCTCAGAAATATCAATTTTTAGTTGTTCAGAGGTTTTTAAATCAATAAATCGTTTAAATTTTTTAATAATAATTCCAACAAGGTGCACACTGAGGAATATAAGTTAAGAGCTTTTGAATAAAATTCGGGATGGTGATAATAAGCATAATGTTGAATCACTAAATCAGCTTTACTTAAATGCGCCGCATAAAAACAGATTAATGGCAAAATCATTATGGAAGCGAAGTTGCTAATTTTGCTTAAAAGAGCAGGGTGGATAACGGCGTTTTTTTCTTCAACTATTTCCACTTTTTTCATTCGTTTTTCAGTTGCTGGATGAGTTGAAAATAAAGTAAAATATCCGGATTTGCCCAAGAGTGATAAAGCAAAAGCCATATTGATTCCGCCGAAGGCTTTAGCGGATTGGCGGTCACAGCGATATTCGATTGCGCGCCCAAAAAAGTTTCTTAAAAATTCATAGATATGATAAACTATCAAGCGGCTAAAACTAGTTAGAATCCAGTCGGAAATGTTGTAGATGGCCATGATCATCGTGGCAACTTTTCTGTTTTGAACTCGTAAATAAGTGAAGCACTGAATGATGATGTGAAAGAACAGCATCAAAATGCTAGAAACAAAATTTGTAACTTTTTGGTTAATCATAATTAGCAATCCTGGTAAAAAATCTTTGTTGATTAGATGTGACATTTCGTGACCCAAAATACTTCGAATTGCTGAGAAAAATTGTTGGTCATTTTCAGTGTTTTTGGTGTAATGCTCAATCAAGCCTGATGTTATTGCCACCGCTTTTCTACTCATTCCTCCTACCGCAAAGGCGTTAATTTCTTCACTATCTTTAATATATAATTTTACTGATTTACAAGAAAATTTGGCGCGCACCTCTTCAAAAGTATTATGTAAAAATTTATAACCTTGAATTTTGTCGTAGCGTTGACAACCCTTCAAAGCTGATCTGACTGAAAATCCAAAAATAAAGTCTAAAAATAAATAACACATCATCAAAAAACTGATGATAAAAATTAAAGTAAGCAGGGCAATTTTGGGATTAAAAGTGATATATTTGGCAAAGACAATTTTATCTCCGTCAATATGAATAAAAGGAAAAATTGCGACCAGAAATGGTAGAGTTAAAATTGCGAAATTGAAAATAGTTAGAACATAAACCAGAAATAGACTGAATGGTTTGGAGAGCATTTATAAAAATTATTTACAATTGACATCGAAATGGTTAATTTGAGCAGCCAATTTATCAGGCAAACTAACAACAAATCAAGGAAATAAAATGCGTCAAATTGAAATTAGAAATTTAAAAATCGCCAATAATTTACCTTTTGTTTTAATTGCTGGTCCGTGCCAAACTGAAAACCGTGATCACTCATTGATGATGGCAGAGAATATCAAAAAAATTACTGATAAATTAAATATTGGCTTTATATACAAATCGTCTTTTGATAAGGCAAATCGCAGTTCAGTCGATGCCGAGCGCGGTTTGGGTTTGGAAAAAACCTTGAAGATTTTTGAGGAAATCAGAAAAACCTTCGGCTGTCCAGTTTTAACTGATATTCACAGTGAACAAAATTGCCTCGATGTTAGTGATGCGGTTGATATTATTCAGGTTCCAGCCTTTTTGTGTCGTCAAACTGATTTGTTAAAAGCGGCGGCGCAGACTGGAAAAATTGTGAATATTAAAAAAGGTCAATTTCTTGCGCCATGGGATGCGGCAAATATTGTTAAAAAAATGGATGCGTTTGGAAATAAAAATGTAATGCTCACCGAAAGAGGTGTTAGCTTTGGTTACAATACTTTAATCTCCGATATGAGAAGTTTGCCGATTATGGCAAAAACTGGTTGTCCAGTTGTGTTTGACGCAACTCACTCAGTGCAACAACCGGGTGGTTTGGGTGGTGCAAGTGGAGGTCAGCGCGAATTTGTTGAAACTCTAGCCAGTGCGGCAGTGGCGGTTGGTGTGGCAGCAATTTTTGCGGAAACTCATCAAGACCCAGATAATGCTCCGTCTGACGGTCCTTGTATGGTGCGGTTGGACAATTTGGAAAAATTATTGACCAAATTAAAAAGATTGGACGAAGTTGCTAAAAGTTAGAATTTAGGAAAAAGATTTACCACATTATCAACTTTTTCTTCGGTGGTTTTTAACTCATCTTCTATTTCTTCATCAAAAATATTATAAGGTATTTTTATAGTCACAACGCTACCCTCGCCAAATGTGTTGTTGATTTGTAATGTGGCTTGATGCGCTGCTAATATTGATCTGATTGCATACAAACTTAAGGAAATATTATTTTCATTTTTACCTTCCTTCTCGGCGGTTTGCTGAAAATTCATCCGCATCTCTTCTGAAATTCCATGACCATTATCCTCAATAATAATTTGTAAAAATTCTTGCTCTTCGGTTTTATTTTTAGCGGATATTTTTACAAAAGAATTTTTTTCTCTTTTTCGATCTTCCATCGCATAATGAATCAGGGCAACGATAACATGTTTAATGCTTCTTTCGTCAACGCAAATATCGGCAATGTTATTTGCAACATCAACAATTAGTTCAACATTGTTTAGATTGGCATCGTAATGAGCCATTTCAATGGTTTCTTCAATGATTTTTTTAACATTAATAGAAGATAAATTTAGATTTTCAGAAACATAAGAAAGTATTTTAGCGCAGCTGCTCAAGATTTTTTTGTGCAGATCAATTGAGGTTTTTTTAGTGATGGAAATATTGCCTTCCTCGTGATCAAGAATGGTTGCGATGTCTTTGGTAATTTTGATAATGGTATCTTCAATGATATTTTGTTTGCTTTCGAAAAGAAATTTTTCACGGGATTTATTAGATTTTTTGGCTAATTCATTTTGATGTTCGAGCTTATTGTTTAACTCGATTAATTTTAAATTATTTTTCTGTTCCCTAGCGATAATTCTTTTACGCTGGAAAAATAATATTAACGCAATAAAAAAAGCCGCACCAAATAACACTGCGAATCTTTCAATCAAGGTAGAAATAAATTCTTTATTAAAAGAATGTGAATTGTAGCCAGTCAAAATTATGAAAGGATAATCAGAAGATTTTTTATAGATTCTGTAAGTATTGCTAAGATATTTTAATGGATTATCAAGCGTTGCAAGATCTGTATCAGGATCAATATTAGCTAATTCGCCAACAAAAAAATCATCATTATTGATTAAGTTTTCGTCAGATCTAATTATTATTTTTAGCTCATCGCTGAGTATAATAAATTTAGTATCTTCCTTTAAGACAGCTTTTATAGAATCAACTAATTTTTCGATATTAAATCTGGTAGTGATCGAGCCGATATATTCTTCACTATTTAAATTAGAAACCCCCAAAGAAGCGTCGATAAATATTTTGTCCTCAGAAGAATCGTAATAGGGATCGGATAGATGTAGCTGCCAAGTATTTATAGCTGATTGATACAAATGTTGGGCATCTTTAATTTTTTCTGGTTTTGATAAAATACCTAATTCACTTTTAACTAAAATATTGCCCTTTTTATCAAGCCAAGAAAAATGTGGCCAAATAAATGCTTTTCTTTTGAGACCAGATTTGGTGACTGGAAAAAAGAAGTGACGCTTAAAAAGATCAGCGGCATAATTTAAGTCGCCATTTTTTAAAGCGATTTTGTGGCCTTTATCTTCAGCGATATGAGAAACATAGTTGAGATAATTATTTAATTGTGTATCAATCAATTGTGATTGAGTTGTTAATCTATCTTGCAGGGCGTTTTTTTGGGATTCGTATAATGTGATTGCTGACCAAATCGAAGAGGAAAGAACGATAGCTAATATAAAGCCAGCGTAGAGACAAAAATCTCTTGATAGAGAAGTGAATTTTTTTGACTTTTCTTTTGATTGCTCTTTTTTTGCAAAAAAAGATTTAATGGAGTTTTTTATCACAAATTTTTTGAGTTTGACAAGTCGAGCGAGGTTAATATTGTTATGAGACCATGGCATATAACCTAAAATTTTAATTTATGATTATTAGAAAAGTATTTTTAATCACAAGTATATTTTTACTTGTTCTGACCACCGATGTATTTGCGGCGACAACTGTTTCTAAAACAGAAGAAGATTCTTTTAAATCTGCGGCGGCAATATATGTGATCAACAGAGACGATATCAAAAGTTCTGGTGCAACGACCATCCCAGAGGTTTTAAGAATGGTTCCTGGATTGCAAGTGGCTCACGGAGAATCTGGTCAGTGGGTTGTTACTTCCAGAGGGTTTGCCAATGGTTTTGCTAATAAATTATTAGTGATGGTTGATGGTCGCACGGTCTATAATTCCTTATTCTCAGGAGTTTATTGGGGAGTGCAAGATGTTATGCTGGAAAATATCAAACAAATTGAAGTAATTCGCGGGCCAGGCGCTACTCAGTGGGGAGCAAATGCTGTTAATGGAGTAATTAATATTATTACTGAGACCGCCGCAAATACTCAATCTGGTTTGGCTTCCGTAACTTATGGCAATAATAATGATTCAGTGATGGCAAGATATGGTGGCAAGATTGCCAATAATTCTTATTACCGTATTTATAACTCGTACTATGAAGAGCGAAACACTCAAAACCTTTATAACAAAACCACAGGCAACGATTTAAGATTAAACAAAGGTGGTTTTAGAATTGATTATGACGAATTTGAAAAAGACCTGATCACTTTGCAAGGAGATGTTTATAATAGCGACATACAGCTAGATTCTTTCGTGCCTAACACCGCTACTGGTTTTTATAAACTAAAAGATAATCTTGATATTCACGGTAGTAATATTACTAGCAAATGGGAGCGCCAAATTAGTGACAAAGAAAAGACTCAGCTACAATTTTATTATGATCAAGATACGAGAAATCATTCTTTGCTATCAAGAAGCGCTAAAACATTTGATGCAGATTTTCAATATTCAAACTCACTGAAAGAATATCACAAATTAACTTCAGGATTAGGATATAGAAGTGTTCAAAGTGATTTGGAAGGAACGAGTTTCTTATTAAATTTTAATCCAGCAAAACGCCAAACTCGGCTTTATAGCGGCTTTATTCAAGATGAAATTACTTTATTGCCCGATAAAGTTTTTCTAACTATCGGTTCAAAACTGGAGCATAATGATTTTACTGGTTATCAAATTCAACCAAGTATCAAAACTTCTTGGTTGGCAACCCAAGACCAAACTCTGTGGGCTTCTGTTGCTAGAGCAACACGAACCCCAAGCATATCGGAAAATGATATTAATATGGTGGTCGGAACTTCTGGTGCATCCTATACTAGGCAACAAGGAGATAAGGGTTTTAATTCTGAAAAACTCATAGCTTATGAACTTGGTTACAGGATAAGACCAACTAATAATAGTATCGCAAATATAGCGTTATTTTATAATGACTATGATGATCTGCGCAGCGCTGAATTTTCTGGAATAACCACTGAAAATGGCCGCACTTTTGCCAGCGTTTACCCTCGCAATAATGGCAAAAGCAAGGCGGTTGGTTTTGAATTAGATGGCAGCATTAGACCAACTAAAAAATGGGAATTAAAATCGGCATATTCTTATTTAAAATTAGATTTAGATGCCAGAGCTGGCAGCACCGATGCTGAATTAGAAAGAGAACAAAAACGCTCACCAAAACAGCAATTCAATATTCAATTAAGATATGACATTTCCAGCAACATAAATTTTGATAATATGTTGTATTATGTGAGTGGCATCAAGGTGACTGACAATTATGCCAACACTTTAAAAATTCCTGCCTATTTTCGCTTCGATACTCATTTTGGCTGGCAATATTCCAAAAATATCTCCTTTGATTTGGTGGGGCAAAATTTACTTGATGGTTCACATGCAGAATTCTCAGGTGCACTCTGGGCTGAACCAATTAAAATTGGTCGAACATTCTATGGTAAGGTAACTTTAAAATTCTAATAGAAAATTGCTAAGAATTAAAACTTCACAACATCCAAATATAACCTATAACAGAATTTGCTATGTTCTAATCATATCAATATTGCTGATAGCCACACCTGCCAAACTTTATGGTAGCGAAATTTCTACCAACGAAGTTACCTCATCATGGATTTATACCATCATTGATTGGCTTGATTGGAAAGGTCGCACTAAAAATGAAAAATTTACAATTTGCGCTGTGGGTCGAGATAAGGTTTATATGTATTTAAAAAGAATCGAAATCAACACTAATAATAAAAAAAGTAAGCGGCAATTTTCTGTTCAAAACAAAGCCACCGGAGATGATTTTAAGGAATGTAATGTCCTTTATATCAGCGATTCCGAACAGGAATATTATATGAATATATTAGAAACGATTAATGGTGCAAAAGGAGTTATAACAATCAGCAGTATTGATGGATTTGCAAGACACGGAGGTGCAATAGAATTTGTGATTAAGAAGAAAGCGCGATTAATTATAAATCTAAAAACTGTAAAAAATGCCAAAGTGACAATTGATGACGAGCTTTACGGCTGGGTTGAAACTGTTTATTGACCCATTCTATTGAGGGCATAATCTATAATTCCTTCCGCATAATTTTTAATATTTTTTCTACGATTTTTTTCTTTTTTCTCAAAATCCATTTTGGTAATTTTAGAATATATATAGTGAGTAAAATATTCTATTCTCCCCGTCGTTAAGCGATTTTTATTCTCCAATAATTCTTCAACAACAGACATTATCTCCCGATATAGTTCTCCATCATAGGGAACTTCTTTTTCAATTAATTTTGAATCAAGATTATTTTTGGTGTTATGATTTTTATTTTTATCATAATTTGCATCCAATAAATAAAATGGCGAAACCCCCAAAACAGAAGCTATCGCATTAACAACCTCAAAGTTAGTGCTTTTATTTTTTCCACTTAAAATATAATGAATCGCATTGTAACTAAGGTTTGCTTCTGTTGAAAGTTTTCTCCCAGTCCAATTCTGCTTGGTCATTTCCTCTTTGAGCCTTTTTACGAGAGTAAAGTCTGACATTGGTTTTGATTTTTGAAATTTGTTATACCAAATCCCATTTTAAATTCGTCATTTAAGCAAAGTATTTTTGAGGAAAAATTGTGACGAAGAATGCAAGAAGCAGTATGCTCTGCCTCTAAATTCTTCAAGCAAATTTTTACCACAAACTTTGTTTGCAACTCATTAAGATTAGAAAAATAAAAAATTATGAGTAAAAAGACGAAGCTTAAAGATGAATTTAAAATGGGATTTGGTATTTAGGTGGTTCACCGCAATTTTAATTGTTGCTTAATTTAATGGTAATTATTTCAACTTCAATCAATTAAAAGTAAAAAATGTAATTTTTTATAAAGTTTAATCTATTTGTATTTTGCCAGTGCCGCATACTTATACCAAAGTTCATCTTGCCAATCTTTGCTGACCAATGCTAAGGAACCTCTGAACAACTAAAAATTGATCTTTCTGGTCTTTTTTGGCATAAATTCCATTATTTTTGGTGAAATATAGAAATATTCCACCAAAAAGTAATAAAATTTCTACTCAAAAAATCCTCAGAAAGATCAATTTTTTAAAACATTGTTTTAGTTGTTCAGAGGTTCCTAAAGGTTGGTCAATTAAATTTAGGGTGATAATATTTTGATCAAAATAAGGGCACTTTGAAAAAATTAGAATTTATTACTTAGTTTTATTTTAATTTTTTCAAGGTGCCCTAAAGCTGAAGAACTAATAATAAAATCTAAATAATTTACAACAAATGAAAAAACTTGGAAACCTGCCGAGCTGGGATTTGACTGACTTCTACAAATCTATTGCTGATAAAAAAATTGCTGAAGATTTTAAGTTGGCAAGAGATTTAGCGGCGTGTTTCAAAAAAAACTATCAGGGAAAATTGCAAGAAATTTCTGCGATTAATTTAGCCAAGGCAATTAAAGAATATGAAAAAATTTCTGAACTTTTGGGAAAAATTTCTAGCTTTTCTTATCTAAATTACGCCACGAATTTAAACAGCCCAAAGGATACAGCCTTTTATCAGGATTCTTCAGAAAAGATCAATGATATTTCTAGTTTGATGGTGTTTTTTGAATTAGAAATTAATCAGATTGAAGATAAAAAGTTGAATTCGTTGATCAAATCTAATAGCGATTTGCAACGCTACTCGCCTTATTTGCGCGATGTGCGAGTGTTTAAAAAATATCAGCTCAGCGAAGAGTTAGAAAAAATGTTGCTCGAAAAATCAGCAACTGGATCTGCAGCTTGGAGCCGCTTGTTTGATGAGACGATTAATAATTTAAAATTTCCGTTTGATAAAAAAACTCTGAATTCTTCACAAATTTTTGATTTACTTTGTAATCAAGATGAAAAAGTTAGACGCAAAGCAGCAAAAATTATTGGTCAAGTTTTGCAGGAAAATAGCAAAATTTTAGCTTATATAACTAATATTCTAGCCAAAGACAAAGACATTTCTGATAAATGGCGTGGCTTTGCTAAGCCTATCTCCAGCCGCAATTTGAGCAATTATATTGAAGATGAGGTTGTGGATAGTTTGATTCAAACTGTGAAGAAAAATTATCCAGCAATTTCACATCGGTATTATAGAATTAAAGCTAAAACTTTAGGTAAAAAAAAGTTGCATTATTCAGATCGCAATGCACCAGTATCTCTTGCAGAAAATAAATTGATTGCTTGGGATGAAGCCAAAGAAATTGTGGCTTCGGCTTATAATTCTTTCTCGCCCAAATTAGCAAAATTGGGGCAAAAGTTTTTTGATAATGACTGGATTGATGTTGGCGTCAAAGATGGCAAAGATTCTGGCGCTTTCGCCCACCCAACCGTTCCTAGTGTTCATCCTTATTTAATGTTAAATTATCAGGGTAAAGTTCGTGATGTGATGACTTTGGCTCACGAATTGGGTCATGGCGTGCATCAGGTTTTATCAGGCTCACAAGGTGTTTTGATGGCAGGAACACCTCTGACTTTGGCGGAAACTGCTTCGGTGTTTGGTGAACAATTGACCTTCCAAGAAATTTTGCGTCGTGAAAAAAATCCTATAAATAAAAAGTTGATTATTGCATCCAAAGTTGAAGATATGATCAACACCGTCGTGCGTCAAATTGCCTTTTTAGATTTTGAAAAAAAAGTTCATGACGAACGCAAGAAAGGTGAAATTTCTATCGAGAAATTGAATCAATTTTGGATGGAAGTTCAGAAAGAAAGCCTTGGCGATGTCTTCAATTTTGACGATGAATATAAATATTATTGGTCATATATCCCACATTTTATTCACTCGCCATTTTATGTTTATTCTTATGCCTTTGGCGATTGCTTAGTCAACTCACTTTACGGCGTTTATAAATCGGGTTTGAAAGGTTTTGAAGATAAATATTTTAAAATGTTAGAAGCTGGCGGAACCTTGCATCACAAGGATTTATTGGCTCCATTTGGACTTGACGCCAGCAAAGCCGATTTTTGGCAAAAAGGTTTAGATGTGATAATTTCTTATATCGATGAACTTGAAAAATAAAAAAATTGCAATAATCGGTGGAGGATTTTCTGGTTTGGCTGTTGCATATAATTTACTACAATCGAACCAGCAAATCGTAATCGATATTTTTGACGATGAGAATTTTGTCAATAGTGGCAAAGCCTATACAACTCAAGATTTTAGACATATTCTAAATGTTCCGGCTGATAAAATGGGCTTGTCGTTTGCTGATGAAAAGCATTTTTATAAATGGCTTAAACAAAATCACCACCCAGAAATTGCCAAAGATAACTTTGCTCCGCGCCCCTTATATCGGCTTTATTTGCAAGAAATTCTTGGTGAGCTACAAAAAAACTCTGCGATTAATTTTATAAATGAGCAAATTTCTCAAATTAAATTTCTTGACGGAAACTATGTTTTAACCAATAACAGTGAGCTTTCCAAGCAATATGATTTTGTAGTTCTCGCTTGTGGATTAAAGATTAAAAATCTTCCAGCAAATTTTAGAAGTAAAAAAATTATTGATAATATTTGGAAATATTTGAACCTAACACAACTTCCAGAATCTGGAACAGTTTTAATTGCTGGCACTGGCTTAACTATGGTTGATGCGGTTTTAAGCCTCAAAAATAATGGTTTTACAGGAAAAATTATTGCTTGCTCAGGAAGTGCAAAATTACCCCTTTCCCATTCCGCAACCAGAAATAAGGCTCTAAAAACTCTTGAAATTGCCGATGCCAATTTGCCTTTGAGTCAAATTCTGTATCGCCTCAAAACAGCAGCAAAAAAAGCTGAAGATTGGCGCGATATAATGCACGGGCTACGCAGCATCACTCAACAATTCTGGCAAGAATTAACTCTAAATAAAAAACGCCAGTTTCTTCGCCATTTAATGAGCCTGTGGAGCATTCACCGCCATCGCATTGCTAGAGAAAATAATGATCAAATTGTGGAGATGATTGCGGCGGGAAAATTAGAAATTGTTAAAGGCAGATTAAAAAAATTAGAAGAACAAAATCAGCAAATTTTGGCTACTCTAAATAACCACAAAACCATTGCTGCTGACTTGGTTTTAAACGCAATGGGCTTTGATTATTCATATCAAAAAAGCAAGTTATTGATTAATCTTATAGAACAAAAAATTATCGCTCACCATGAAACTGGCTTGGGTTTTAAAGTTCTAAAGACTCATCCCAACTTTTATTTAGTTGGCTCAATTTTGACTGGAGAATTATTGGAAATCACCGCCGTTCCAGAGCTTAGAATTTTGGCGCATCAAATTGCCTTAAAAATATCAGCACTATGAAAATCCTCGCTTTTGACACAACCAATTCCACACTTTCAGTTGCAATATTGTTCGATAAAAAACTAATCGCGCAGAAAAATATTTTAGAGAACAACAAACATTCCGAAATGTTGATTCCGGTTATTGAAGAGTGCTTAAAACAAGCTAGAATTTGGTATCAAAATTTAGATGCAATTGCTTTTACTCATGGTCCGGGAAGTTTTACTGGAATTAGAGTTGGATATTCTTGCGCGAAAGCGTTAGCAATCACAACTGATTTGCCAGTTGTAGCAATCAGTAGTTTAGAAGTGATTGCTTGCGCTTACTTAGAAAGAAATTTGGAATGTAAAAAAATCTTAGTCGTTAATGATGCAAGGTTGGAGGAGTTTTTTATTCAGGAATTTGTGATAGAAAACGGACAATTAAAATCAAGCTTTGAGCCAATGATGATAAAGTTAGAGGAGTTCAAAGATTTTTTGCCGAATGAAAAATTTATATTGGCAGGAAGTGCAAAAAATATGATTAAGGATGATTTAAAAAATGCGATAATTTATGAGCAAGAAGACTTTATTGATGCCAAAAATATTGCTTTACTGGCTGAAGAAAAATACTCACCAAATCATAATTTAGAATCATCGGCACTTTATATTCGTGAGCCAAAAATTAGTCAGAGAAAACGCAAGTAATACCATCTATTGACTAGCTGCATAATATTTATCGCAGACTTCTTTCATCTTGCCGTAAGCCTGATTAAATCCTATCAGCGAGTAAGTGTCCTTAGAATATTGGCTTTTTTTATTTATCCCCAAAACCACCACATCTAAATTGCGGCGCATTTCTTTGATAATATCAATATCGTCAGATTTGCTATTTGCCCAAGCCGAACTTTCGTAAGTGAAGGCGTTGAATTTTTTGAGACCAAAAGAAAGCTCAACCTCAGAGGCTTCTTTATAAACATATCCAGAACCAATGGTGATCTCGTCAATGTTGTCGCTGGAGTTATTGATTAAAAAATAAGGATCACCACGACGATAATAATTGCCATCTTTTTTGATTGGCAAAGAGACCATATAACAAAGTTTTTTATTATTAAGATCAGAAGTAAAAACACTCCAATCCGCAAATTTGCCTTGCAATTCTTGAGCAAGGAGATTGCCGCTTAAGAGCAGTAAAAATAATAGACTTATAATTGCTTTTTTTAACATTGTAAAACTATTGGAATAAATTGATGATCTGGAATTAATTTTTTTATCTTTTATACCAGTTCTCATTTTTAACTATATTAAGGAACCTCTGAATAAATAAAACGATGTTTTAGTTATTCAGAGGTTCCTTAATGAGTTGCAAACAAAGTTTGTGGTAAAAATTTGCTTGAAGAATTTAGAGGCAGAGCCTAATGCTTCTTGCATTCTTCGTCGCAATTTTTCCTCAAAAATACTTTGCTTAAATGACGAATTTAAAATGGGATTTGGTATAATTTAGTTTTTGCAATTTTTAAAATGAAAATTGGCATTAGAACCCACATTGCTGCCTATGCTGTGTTTAGACACTGTTAGCTAATTAATTTTGCCCTAGATTTTGCCTAGATAAAATTAATTAGCTAACAGTGTCTAATCAACCTCACACAACTATGTTTATTTGTAAATAAATTTATAAAACTACAACTTTTCAAACGCCACCACCAACTCCAAATGGTGACTATAAACAAACTGATCAATCGCTTTGATTTTGGTAATTTTATAACCGTTTTGCAGAAGAATTTTTGCATCAACCGCGAAGGCGGCGGGGTTGCAGGAGATGTAGATTATGGATTTGATTTTGGATTGAGCGAGGTGCTGGGTTTGAAACTGGGCACCGTTTCTTGGTGGGTTAATAATGGCGAGGTGTTGACCAGTTAATTCTTTGGGAAGTAAAGGATTTTTTACTAGATCTTTTTCAAAGCCTTGGATTTTTTGGTTGAGATTATTTTTAGTGGCGTTTTTGTTTAGAGCTTCGATCATTGATTTTTCGCCTTCAAAAGCTTTGATGTTGGTTTTTGGATTTTGAGATAGCACAGCGAAACTGTAGGTTCCGATTCCACAATATAAATCAATTATGTTTAGAGTTTTGTCTGGATTTTTAGCTTGCAAGGAAGCAGTCAAATCGTTGATTTCTCTGATAATTATATCTTGACCAGTTTTGGTTGCTTGTAAAAAAATATTGGCGTTAAGATCAATTTTTATATCTTTATTTTCTTGGTCAAAAAATAATTGTGGAATTTGAGATTGATAAATTAAATTGCAATCATCATCAATTCTGTAGGCTAGACTAATGATGTTGTTGTCTTTAGCAAAATTAGTTAATTGATCAGCAACTTCAAGGCTTGGTGCGATTGGAGTTTGTAAAATAGCGGCGATGCCGTTATCAAATTTAGTGATCGAAATTTGAGTGATTTTGGTGGTGATATTTTTGACTAAATCTTGCAAAGGATGAATTAAATTAGCGATTTCTTTTTCTAGAATTAAACAGCTCTCAATTTTAACCACATCATTGCTGTTCTCACGGAAAAATCCTAAACGATGATTATGATCAACTTGAAAATTTACTCTTCTTCTAAAGCCAGCAGGAATAAAGCTCCAATCTATATTGCCATCAAAAGTGATTTGATCTCGGGAAAATAAATCTAAGAGAATTTTTTGTTTAAAACTTTGATAATAATCCACCGCTAAATGTTGCAAAGAACAACCGCCGCAATCAGCAAAATGAGGGCAGGGAGGAGCTGCACGATTTGGGCTAGGCGAAATTATTTTGATTAAATTTGCGGCAATGAATTTGCTATTTTCTTTGATAATTTGAGCCTCAATTTTATCGCCAATTAGAGTTTTGGAGACAAAAATTTTTTTATTTTTTTTGTTATTAGGCGCTAGAGCAAAACCTTGCCCAAGGTTTGAAATTCCGGTGATCTCGATGATTTGATTGGTCATTATTTGTAGTTGGAATGAAGGTTGGGTCGGCATTAAAATGCCGACCCACGGAAGTTTGGCAGAGGAGAATGTGAAGAAAAATTATAACTCGCCAATTACAGTTTCTCCGCCAACCATAGTTTGACCGACTAAAACTTTAACTTTAGAAGTTTTTGGCAAATAAATATCAGCGCGGCTGCCAAAACGGATGATGCCGTATCTGTCGCCAGCCTCAACTTCCTGACCTTCTTTTAAATCAGAAACTATTCTTCTTGCAACCAAACCAGCAACTTGCACGAATACGATTTGCGCGCCGCTTTTAGTATTTACCACTGCAGAATTTCTTTCATTTTCTGCGCTGGCTTCTTCAAGATTAGCGCTAAAAAATTTACCTTCTTTATACTTCACTTGGGTGATTTTGCCGGCAATTGGTGCTCGGTTCACATGAACATTGAAGACATTTAAAAACACACTAATTTTTGTCCAATCATTATTAGCAAGATTTAATTCTGCTGGCGGAGTGGCATTTTGTTCAATCAGATTGATCACCCCATCTGCTGGGCTGATAATTAAATTTTCACCTCTTGGAGTGAATCTCTCTGGATCACGAAAAAAGAATACGCACCATAAAGTCAAAACTAAACCAATTGTACCCAGAGTGTTGCTCATAAGAGCAAAAATGATGGTGACTAAGGCGAATATCATAATGAATTTGAAGCCTTCTTTGTGAATTGGAACTAGAACAACTTTTATTAAGTCAGAGATATGATTGTTGGACATAAATTATAGTGTTTATTGATTAGTAATTGGTTTGAAGATCGACGAGGGAATTATCAATATAAGTAGTTAAAACACAATTTATAATTGTGCCTTGCAGTCCGCAGCAATTTGATTTTTGAGTTCTTCAATTGAATTAAACTTTTTTTCTTCGCGGACAAAATCAAGCAATTCTACGACAATCTTTTTGCCATAAATTTGTGCATCAAAATTAAAAATATGAACTTCAAAAAGTGGCTCTATGCCTGAGAATGTTGGTTTGATACCAAAGTTTAAAATAGCGGGATGCTTTTTTTTATCCAGCAACACAACTGCTTTATAAACCCCAAATTTTGGTTTGATCGAATCTTTTTTAGGCAGAAAATTAGCGGTTGGGAAGCCCAAGGTGCGGGCTAATTTTTTGCCTTCAATTACTACGCCGCTAACTTGATAATTGTGCCCAAGCATTTGATTGGCGGTTTTGATGTTGCCCGTGTTAATCAAATTTCTAATCTTGGTTGAAGAATATACTTCGTGGTCGTGGCTGCTTTTGGCGGCAATTTGGTGGAAAGAAAAATTATGAATTCCAGCTAATTGTTGTAGCAAATTAGCATCGCCCAAACGATCTTTGCCAAAAATAAAATCGTAACCGATAATCAAATGTTTGATTTTGAGCTTTGCGACTAAAATGTTTTCAACAAAATCTTCGGCAGATAAATTGGCTAGTTTTTTGTTAAAACTGCCAATAAAAACAACATCGACAAGATTTGTATTTTTTAGAAAAGTTAATTTTTGGGATAATGAGTAAAGCTTCTGGTCAAAGATTTGGTGCGGCTTAATAATTTTTAGCGGATGCGGCTCAAAAGTTAAAAGGGCAGATTTTAAATTTTCACTATGGGCAATTCTTGTGGCATTCTTTAAAATTTCCTGATGCCCCAAATGAATACCGTCAAAATTGCCAATGGTTAAAACCGTGCTTTGAAAATTGTGGTTGATGTTGTGAAAGTTTTTGATAATTTGCATTTAAAAAATACTTGTAAGTTGTAAGTAGTAAGTTGTAATACCAGTTTTCATTTTAAACTATACATATGCAATTTTTAAAATGAAAATTGGTATAAGTTAATCCAAGCCCGCTTACAACTTACCACTCACAACTAGATATCTATGTTCAGAAAAATTTTCCCAATTCTCGCAATTTTTTTCTTTATAAGCAATAACCTTGAAGCGGCACAGTTCAGTCAAGGCATTTCTATTTTTGGCGATTTAAAATGTCCGCCCAACTCCAAACATTTTGATTATGTCAACCCAAATGCACCCAAAGGTGGCGAGGTAAAATATGGTTTGGAGGGAACTTTTAATAATTTGAATCCGTTTATTTTAAAAGGCATTGCGGCAGCGGGAATGGAGATGGTTTTTGATAGTTTAATGGAAGGATCGGCTGATGAGATTTCTTCTAAATATGGCTTGATTGCTGAAGGTGTAAATCTTTCTGGTGATAGAAAAACTCTCACTTTTCGTTTAAGAAAAATTGCTCGGTTTAACGATGGTTCAAAAATCACTGCTGATGATGTGGTTTTTTCTTTCAATATTCTCAAAGAGAAGGGTCACCCTTCTTATTCAATGGTTTATCGCGATGTTATTGCGGCAAAAAAAATCAACGATTATGAAGTAAAATTTATTTTCAAAAATGGCAATAACCGCGAGTTGCCACTAGCAGTTGCCAGCCTTCCGGTTTTTTCTAAAAAATATTACAGCGAGAATCAATTTGATAAAACCACTTTTGATGCACCACTCGGAAGCGGTGCATATAAGGTTGCAGCGGTTGATTCAGGAAAATCAATTACATTTGAAAGAGTAGCAAATTATTGGGCGAAAGATTTGTTGGTGAATAAAGGTCGCTATAATTTCGATAAAATAACTTACGACTACTATCGTGATAATAATGTTCTGGTTGAGGCGTTTAAAGCCGGTGCTTATGACTTCCGCCAAGAAAATATCGCACGCAACTGGGCAAATGCTTATAATATTGATAAAGTCAAAAATGGTGAAATTATAAAAAAAGAAATTAAGCACCAATTACCAGCGCCAATGCAGGCTTTTGTTTTTAACTTGCGCAAAGAGAAATTGCAGAATCGTAATTTGAGAGCGGCGATAGCTTTGGCTTTTGATTTTGAATGGGCGAAGGAAAAGATTTTTTATGGTTCATATGAACGCACCAATAGTTTTTTTAGCAATTCTGAGTTTGGTAGTTCAGGTTTGCCAAGTAAGGGGGAGTTGAAGATTCTAAATAAATTTAAAAATGAACTTTCGCCAGAAATTTTTGATGGCAAATTTGTGTTGCCTAAAAATGACGGCAGCGGTTTTTCTAGAATTAATTTGTTGCAAGCCAAAGCCTTGCTGCAAGATGCTGGCTATACAATTTTTCATCAAAAATTAATTGATCCAAAAACTAATCAACCAGTAGAATTAGAATTTCTAATTGATAGCAAATCCTTTCAAATGGTGATTGCGCCGATGATTAAAAATCTAGAAATTTTAGGAATAAAAGCCAAAAGCCGCTTGGTTGACGAAAATCAATATCAAAATCGTTTGAAAAATTATGATTACGATTTGATCGTGAATGTTTTTGGTTCTGGAATGGTGCCAGGTGACGAGCAATTTAGCTACTGGCATTCTTCACAAAAAGATATTGTAGGTGGCAATAATTTGGTGGGAGCGAATAATAAAGCGATTGATTATTTGGTAGAAAAAATTTCTAAAACTAGAAATAAAAATGAGCTAAAAACTTTTACCAAATGCTTGGATCGAATTTTGTTGACAAATTTTTATGTTATTCCGCAGTGGCATAATCAAACTTATCGAATTTTATATAAAAATAAATTCGCTATGCCCAGCCACGCACCAGCATATTCATTAGCTTTAGACAGCTGGTGGATTAAACCCAACTAAAATAACAAGTTAACTATGATCACAAACCCAATCGATCTTCACCTTGGCAAAAAATTACGCGAAATTAGAACAATATCAGGAATGAGCCAAGAGCAAGTTGGTGAATTAATTGGTGTGAGTCTGCAGCAAATAAGAAAATATGAAGTTGGTATTAGCAGAATTAGTGCCAGTAAATTATATGAATTCTCACAGCTTTTTGATAAGCCAATCAGCAGCTTTTTTGATGGTTGCGTTGCTGATAAAGATTTTCACAATATCTCATTTAAATCAGAAGAAGATTGTCAAAAATTAGATGGAGAGAAAAGTCAGGAAATGATGAATTTGATTCGGGCTTTTAATCGAATTGGAAGTTTTGAAGTAAGAAGAAATGTAATGGTTTTACTCAGGTCAATTGCGGATAGAAACTAAGAAATAAAACCTAAAAACCCCAAAAAATAAATTGCTGGAATAAATTGCTGAGAATTTTTAGGAATTTTTATGCAGCTTCAACATTTATATAGATACGATTGTTTTTGCCAGCTTTAACAAATTTTACAATCCCAGACACTACAGCAAAAATAGTGTGATCAACACCAATGCCAACACCAGTTCCTGGATGCCATTTTGTTCCTCTTTGACGCGCGATAATGTTGCCAGAAATTACTGACTCGCCGCCGTATCTTTTGATGCCTAGTCTTCTACCGGCCGAATCCCGACCGTTTCTGGAACTACCACCTGCTTTCTTGGTTGCCATTTTTTAGTTAAGTTAAAAATTAGTAATTATAATTTAATATCAGTGATTTTAAGAAGAGTTTTAAGTTGGCGGTGACCATTTTTTCTTCTGGAGTTTTGTCTTCTTCTTTTTTTGAAAACGATTATTTTATCATCTTTAAAGTTTTTGCTAACTTCTGCTACAACAGTTGCGCCTTTGATATTGGGGCTGCCAAACACTGCCTGACCATTATCATTTTGTGCAAAAAGCACTTCCAAAGTGATTTTATCGCCAACATTAGAGTTGAGATTTTCAACGATGATTTTGTCGTCTTTAGCAACGCGATATTGCTTTCCGCCAGTTTGAATTATTGCAAACATTTGCTG
>CAMDOL010000015.1 GCA_945903615.1 Rickettsia typhi
AGCCTTTAAAATTGACAATGCAAAGACCAATACAATCTACCCTTACATTTTAGGAAATGTTGCAGAAAATAGCCAAATCATAACCGATGAACACAAGGCTTATTACTGGCTTCAAGCAAGATACAAGCATCAATCAGTTAATCACTCAAAAGGCGAATATAAGAAAGGTGATAATTTCCACACTAATTCACTTGAGGGATTTTGGGCAACGATGAAGCGTGGTATCTATGGAATTTATCACCATATCTCAAGCAAATATACTCAAAATTATGTTAATGAATTCTGCTTTAGATATAACAACAGAGGAAATAAAGGGATGTTTGATTTAGTGTTGGTACAGGCTATTTTGTAAGCTGATTGAAATTTAAAGGTAAGTCTATAAAGTAAAAAAGCCCCGCTACGAACGGGGCTTTTTAATAACAACTCAAAGTAATTTCTATGACAATTTATAGCCCCGCGTTGCTGAAAAAGCAAGCCAAAAGTCTTTCTGGGAAAGATAAGGAAATTCAAATAGATCCGCCAGAAAAAGAAACAAAAAGTCAATAAAGCCAAGCCATTGCAAGAAAAATTATTACTGAAATTATCAATACAAAAACTGCTAAGTTGATGCACAGCTTTATAGTTTTTGCTTTACTTTGGTTATCTGCCAAATTGTCAGTAATTTGTCTTTGTAGAGTAGTTAAATAAGCAGTTATTATTTTTTCAAACTTCTGTTTACATATTTCTTTTTTTAATAACTTTGCAGGCTCATTGCCAAGAGGATAATAACTTAACGGCATAGCTTTTCTTAAAGCTAGACAAATCAATAAAAGGTTGGATAAGAGATAAAAAATTACTGGTAATAATAAATTTATATTTATTGTAAAAGGAACTTTGTAATCGTATTTTACAAAAATATAACCAATAGAAGCAGTAATTGCCGCTATAAAATAACCAATAATAAAAATGCTTTTCTTATCTAAACTATCAGAGCATTCGATTGATGATTTTAACCTATCTTTTGATTCTTTTAAGATAAAATCTAACTTCTCATTTGTTAGGATGGAGTAGTCTTCTATATCGTGTTTCCAGTGCGCCATAAATTTGTTTAGTGGTTAATAATTCAATTTTATTCCCTTAAGTTAATAACTAAATCATTTTGTTTTCAAGTTGTTTTATCCTTGAGGGGATAATTGCCTTTTTTTTAAAAATATCACAATTTATTACAAGATAATAAAATCACTGATATCACAACCACTATTAACGCCACATAATACCAATATTTTTCTCTTATAAATCCAATTTCCACAAGCTAAAACCCAATCATCAAAAACAGACATAAGAAAAATCTTCAAACAATCTAGACTTAAACTCAAACAAATATAAATTGAACAATTGTCATTTGCACAGTTTTTGGAATATGGTAAAAATATTTACCAAAAAGACGAAGCTTGAAGATGAAGTTATATTGAATATTTAAAAGTGGGAAATGGTATTGGATTAGACCTAAAGCCTTACCAAGCTTTATTACAAGACTTCAAAACCTCTTCCATCCTACCTTCCCACATTTGCTGAATCACAATATTAGCACGATAATCTTTTATTGTTCTTAGATCAATTTGACAAGGAAATTCATTTACAAAATAACTCTTGCTAAAATTATCCGCTAAAAAATACATCATATTATCGCTAAAAGAATCTTTATAAGAAAACAATATTGGCAAGGTTTTGTTAATGTTAGTAAAAAAAGTTGGCTTATGAAAACGCTGGTCAGATTTGGGTTCAATACGAGAATAGTTAAATGGTGATTTGGGAATTAAATCATATTCAAAATCATAATCTAATTTTAAATTCATAATATCAGCAATGTCACCAGATTTAATTTCGCCATTTTGAAATAAAAACTGATCTTTGCTGCGAGCTTTTAAATTGGAATGATTTTTGGCTAAAAAATTGATTACTTCCAAATAGCCATAATAAGCACCAATCCTATTCCAATGAGTATCAGTTTTATAATAAATTTCTTGCGGCTCTTTGGCTTTCGCTTGCAAAATTACCGCTCTTAAATCAATAATTGGAAAATTTGGAGATTGCTTTTTAAGTTCAGATAAAAACTGATCTAGCCTTTTATTATCTGGCTTAGATTTAATATAATCGGGCAAAAATTCTGGGTAAATTGTTGATTTATCTGCCGCAATCACCAACACATAATCAATATTATTTTTCTTTAAAGTTTGCCAATTTTGGATCAAAGCTTTCACGCCATTTGCTAAAACTTTTTGATCATAAAATATTTTTCCCTCGGCATCAGCCAGCGAATTGTAATTATCAAAATAAAGCCAGCCATCCTTGCCAATCAAAGCGCGCTCTGATGGCGATTGATTAAAAATATTATCCATTATTTTGCTATTCATATTAATTAAGGTTTTACGAAAACCAAAATTATCATTGTAGAAATTTTCAAAATTTTTTGGATAAGAGGTAAGATCGGATAAATTTTTTGGCAATTCGAGCTTAGAGGCCAGAGTTCTTTTTTCAAATAACTCTTTTATAGGAGAAAAGTTAAAAACATTATCTAAAGTTGGAGTCAGCAAGATTAATAAAAAAATTGTGATTAGAAAATAATTAAATTTTTTCATTATCAAAATTGAAAATAGATAAACGGATTATGAGTTCCTGCTGCAAGGCGTATTATGGCTAGAAGTAAGATTAGGATTAAGAATGTATCTCTAAAAATATAAATTAATATTCTTTTACCATTCTTTCCAAAATCCATCTTTAGAAACGGCAGTCGTCTCAATATCGATTCTGACTCTCGCCATAACAATGCCGCTACTTTAATATTATTTTTGCGCGCAAAAATTGGCATCGAAATCAAAATCGCAATTGCAAAAACCACCAAATTAAAATGATTGAAAACCAATATCGCAACATCACTGGGAATTGCGTGGAAGAAATCAAAATTCACAAACATCGCTTTTAGATAAGCAATTGAATAAGGCAAATCTGGACTGCGGAAAAATACCCAACCAACCATCACGATCAACAAGGTATAAAAGTGAGAAATGATTTTTTTACTTTCAATAAAATCACCAAATTTGGTACGCTCTAAAACCAAAAAAACTCCGTGAAATAACCCCCAAATCACAAAATTCCAACTGGCTCCATGCCAAAATCCACAGAGCAAGAATACTAAAACTAAATTAAAATATTGCCTGGCAACAGAGCAGCGATTGCCGCCAAGCGGAATATATAAATAGTCACGAAACCATGAGGAAAGTGAGATGTGCCATCTGCGCCAAAATTCTTTTATGGATTTTGAGATATATGGATAGTTGAAATTTTCTAAGAATTTAAAACCAAAAATTCGTGCCATACCAATTGCCATATCGGAATATCCTGAGAAATCAAAAAATATTTGTAGAGTGTAACAAGCCACACCAATCCACGCTAAACTAAATGAAAGTTGATCAGCAGGAAGTGCAAAAATATGATCAGCAATTTCACCAAGGGGATTGGCGATGATAACTTTTTTTGCCAAACCAACAATAAATCTTCTGATGCCATACACGACAAAAAGCGGATTATGGCGACGCTTTCTAACATCAAGCTGCTTGTTGATAGTATTGTAACGCACAATCGGCCCCGCGACTAGTTGCGGGAAAAGCGAGATATAAAGTGCTAGATCAAAAATATTTTTTTGTGGACGAACTTTGCCGCGATAAATATCAATGATGTAGGAAATTGAATGGAAAGTGAAAAAAGAAATGCCGATTGGTAAATGAACCTTGTCAATCGTGATTTTAAAGCTAGAAAAAATTGCCAGAATATCATTTAAATTATTCACCAAAAAATTAGCATATTTGAAATAGCCAAGCAGCACAAGGTTGAAAGCGATGGCAAAAAACAATACCGCCCGCTTCTTCATTGCAAGCGAATCGTGGCAATCCAGTTTTTTTATCAAGATTTCAGATTGCCTCGTCGACTCTTCCTTCTTGCAATGAAGGTGTATAAAAATACCAAAAAAATAATTGGCGATGATAGAAATGATGAGCACAAAAATATATTGCATCTCGCCCCAAGCATAGAAAAATAGACTGGCGATTAATAATAAATAATTGCGGAAATTTTTTGGGCTGAAAAAATAAGCAATTAAAACTGCTGGAAGAAATAGGAATAGAAATATGTTGGAGCTAAAAACCATTATTTTAAAATCTGTTGTGCTTTTTTTATATCAAAAGCTTTTTCCCATTTGGCAATAGCAATTGTGGCAACGCAATTGCCAATTAGATTAGTGATTGCCCTCGCCTCAGACATAAAGCGATCAATTCCCAAAATTAGAGTAAGCGCCGCCAAAGGAATAGAATTGGTGACCGATAAAGTTGCCGCCAAAGTTATAAAGCCGCTTCCAGTCACTCCCGCCGCACCTTTTGAGGTGAGAAGCAAAATGATGATGATTCCCAATTCTTGCGAAAAACTTAAATCAATATTGAGAGCTTGTGAGAGAAAAATAATCGCCATCGTAAAATAAATACAGGTGCCATCTAAGTTAAAAGAATATCCAGCCGGAACAACAACGCCAACAACGGATTTTTTGCATCCCAAATTTTCCAATTTTTTCATAATTGACGGCAAGGCTGATTCAGAAGATGAGGTGCCCAACACGAGGAAAATTTCTTCCTTGATATATTTCAGTAATTTCCAAATATTTACGCCGCAAATTTTTGCAACAATTCCCATCACCACAAAGATAAACAAAGCACAAGTGGCGTAAAAACTAATCATTAAAAATCCCAATTGATTAAGACTGGCAACGCCATATTTGCCAATGGTGTAAGACATTGCACCAAAAGCACCAATTGGCGCAAGACGCATCACCATTGCAACGATTTTGAATAAAATTTGAGAGAGTTGTTCAATACCAACAATGATATTGGGGCATTGTTTCTCTAGGGCTGATAAGGCAGAGCCAAAAATGATTGAGACGAATAAGATTGGCAAAATTTCACCATTAACAAAAGCAGAGAAAATTGTGGTTGGAATAATATTTAAAACAAAATCAACAATATGTGAGTCGGCGGCAATTGTGGTATATTGTCGCAACCCTTCAACAGAAAGGGTTGTAGGATCAATGTTCATTCCAGCCCCAGGTTTAATCAAATGTGCAACCACATATCCAATTACCAACGCAAGAGTTGTCATCACTTCAAAATACATCAGCATTTTGAGTCCAAGCCGCCCCATCTCTTTCATATCTTCCATCCCCACCAAGCCAAGCACAATCGTGCAAAAAATGATTGGCCCAATCAGCATTTTGATCAGCTTGATAAATCCGTCACCCAAAGGCCTCACCAAAACAGCCTGCTCTGGAAAAAAATGCCCAAAAATTATAGCTAAAATAACGGCGATTAGAACTTGGAGATAAAGGGATTTGAACATAATTTATTTATTTTGCGTTTACAAATATGGGCACCTCTAAAAATGCTAATTTTTAGAGGTGCCCATAAATTGATGCACTATTGAATTTTCTAACTCCACCCTTCTGCCATCTAAAAAGTTATAAACGCCGCCCTTCACAGCCCAAGGAGTAAAATGGTATGAGAGGAACTCCTAAAAATAAATATTGAATTTTCTAACTATTAAAACTGGACGAGAAAAATATTCATTTTTACCATTTGCTTCCGAACCAACATTTAAACCAATGCTGCACCACCAAATATCTTGCTCTTTGAAAAGAATTAATTTTTGGGTTTTATCTAAATTTTGCTTCAGAACACTCCATTCATCAAAGTTCTTTTCCATAATTTTTGGGTTTTTGGGTGGTTAAAATTAAGGGCACCTCTAAAAGTTAGCTAAATCTAAATTAAATCCAAGGACGATCATATTCTGGAGCGCTTTCTGATAAAGGCTGGGAAGGAATGTCGGCATAAATTTTGCCATTCATTTTCAAAACCACTCTGCCAGTGTCAGTTACAATTCCAATCACAGCAAAATCAAGCCCCCATTTTTCAAAAACATTTCTGGCAAAATCTTCTTTCTCTGGCTTGATAATCATCAACATTCTTTCTTGGCTTTCAGAGAGCATTATTTCATATGGGGTCATTCCAGTTTCACGCATTGGAACTTTTTCTAAATTAAGCTCAACTCCAGTTCCGCCTTTGCCAGACATTTCAAAAGATGAGGAGGTTAAGCCTGCCGCGCCCATATCTTGAATTGATAAAATGCAATCAGATTGCATTAATTCTTGACAAGCTTCGAGCAATAATTTTTCCGTGAATGGGTCACCAACTTGCACAGTTGGGCGCTTATCTTCATCACCTTCTTTGAATTCGTCAGATGCCATAACTGCGCCGTTAATTCCGTCTCTTCCAGTTTTTGATCCAACATAAACAACGCTGGCACCAACTTGGCTCGCCGCAGAATAGAAAATTTTATCAGCATCAACCAAGCCAACATTCATCGCATTCACTAAGATATTTCCATTATAACTTTTATCAAAAGTAATTTCTCCACCAACAGTTGGAACGCCAATGCAATTTCCATATCCACCAACCCCAGAAACAACGCCGTTAACCAGTTGCTTTGTTTTTGGGTGATTGATATCTCCAAATCTCAGGGAATTTAGATTGGCAATTGGGCGCGCTCCCATTGTAAAGACATCGCGCAGAATGCCACCAACACCGGTTGCCGCACCTTGATAAGGTTCAATAAAAGATGGATGGTTGTGGCTTTCCATTTTAAAAACTACCGCCTGATTATCACCAATATCAATGATTCCAGCATTTTCTCCGGGTCCACAAATCACCCATGGCGCTTTGGTATGCATAGTTTTTAGCCATTTCTTGGTTGATTTATATGAGCAATGCTCTGACCACATTGCTGAGAAAATTCCAAGTTCTGTAAAGCTTGGCTCGCGACCTAAAATGCCTAAAATTTTTTGATATTCTTCTTCGGTTAGGTTGTGATCTTTGATTAATTTTGGAGTGATTTTTGGTTCAGTCATTTTTTACAATTTATTTTGATTAGGGGTGTTTTTCAAAAATCCATCAATCTCAGCTTTGTTAGCCATAAATTTTTTTAATTCTTTACCAGCTAAAGTTAGACCAGAAGTTGATTTGACTTTAGAAGGATTGACTTGTGAGCCTTTAAAAATAATTTCATAATGTAAGTGTGGGCCAGTTGATCTGCCAGTTGAGCCCACATAAGCAATAATATCACCTTGTTTTACTTTTGAGCCATTATGCAGTTTTTTAACGAAGCGACTAGCGTGTCCGTATCCAGTGGAATAGTCTGCATTGTGACGAATTTGCACAAAATTTCCATAACCACCTTTAATTCCATAATAGGTGATTGTTCCTGAGCCCGCTGCAAAAATTGGCGTGCCTGACTGAGCAGCAAAATCAATGCCTTTATGCATTTTGGTATAGCCCAAAATTGGATGGTGACGCATTCCAAAACCAGAGGAAACTCTAGCGCCATTAATTGGGGTTCTAAGTAATGATTTTCTAACACTATTACCTTTGGCATCAAAATATTCATTGCGACCATCAGATTTGTTTAAATACATATCGATAGTTCTTTTTCTCTGCAAATCTAATGAGGCGAACAACACATCGCCATCTTTAACGCGATTGCCTTTATCATCATAAAAACTCTCAAACAAAATTTCAAAATTATCACCTTCTCTAATATCACGCTGAAAATCAACATCAAAGCTATAAAGATTGATCATATTAATCATTATATTCGGCGAAATTCCAGCATCAGTTCCATCAACATAAAGACCATTTTTGATTGTAGCGGAATATTTAAGAATGTGCTTAGTAAGTTTTTTAATGGTTTGTTTAGCTTGATATGAGTAAGCTCCGTCCGTGCCTTTGACTCCTATAACATCAACCTCTTTTTCCGCTGATGGATTAAAATTTATATTAGTGACAAAAACTTTACGACGCGGCTGCTCTTTAACTGCGGGCTTTTCTTCTTGATCTAAATCATCTTTCTTTTCTGGATAAGAAAGCTCAACTTGATATTTAATATTAACCTTGTCTCCAGAATTAATTAGCTTTGGGTCATAGACTTTTTCCATTTCGCTTAGAATAGAAAAAACATCCTTCTCATCAGCGCCAAGATCAAGCAAAATTTTAAGCAAGGTATCACCAACCTTGATTTGATGCTGCACCGATTGACTTTGGTTTAAGTTAAAACCATAGTAACTATCAGGAATATTAATTTTGATTTGATGTGAGTCAGCCAATCTCTCAGCGGCAATTCGGCGATCTTGTAAGTAATTTTTTAAGTAAGAAAATCCACTAAATAATATAAATGAGGTAACAATTGAGACCGCAATGGGCTTAAAAAGCTTGTGTTCAATAACTTCTTCAGCCAGATAAGCTATTTTAGTGACAATATTTTGTTGTTCTAACTTCTGCTTTTTCAAGGTAATAACTCCTTTTTTGGCTTTTTGCCTTTTGTAAAAAATGAAAGCGGGGAGCTTAGCAATTTAAATTCTAAATTAGAATATTTTTTTTCTTGCAACCGAGCGATTTATTAGGTATGTTGTGCGACCTTACCAAAACCAACTAATCATTTTAAGTTATGACTAAAAAAATATCTAAACCAGATAAAGCTAACAAAGCTAGCGCCAGATCAACTAAAAATACCCAAACTGTAAAAAAAGAAGTTGCCAAGAAAAAAGTTGTAGTAAAAAAAACATTACCACAACAAAAAGCTGTAAATAAAATTGCTCAAAAAGAAGTTGAAAAAGAAGAGGTCATAAAAAAAGCTGCACACAAAGAAATTGCAAAAAAAGATGTAGTTAAAAAAGAAGCTCCCAAAAAAGAGCGTGAATCAAAAAATGGCAGCTTTAAAGCTGGAGATCACGCCTTTTATCCATCTCACGGTGTGGGAAAAATATTACAAATTGATACTATTGAAGTTGATACTCAAAAGTTAAGTATCTTGATTATGTACTTTGAAAGAGAACGCCTTACCATCAAAATTCCTGCCAATCAAATCATCAAAACTGGTCTTCGACCTTTAATTTCAAAAACAGAAATGGAAGGAGTTTTTGATATTCTAAGAAGTGGCGTAAAAAAATTAAAAGGAATGTGGAGCCGAAGAGCACAAGAATATGAAGCAAAAATTAACTCAGGAAATATTATTTTATTAGCTGAAGTTTTGCGTGATTTAACCAGAGATATTGAAGATGGCGATCGCTCTTACAGTGAAAGAATTATTTATGAAACTGCGATTAATCGTTTAGCTTTAGAATATTCAGTTATTGATGGAATTCCTTTTGAAGAAGCGAAAGAAAAAATTATTTCTACTGCCAAACATAAATTGGGTCATACCGAAGAAGCCAAACCAGTCAAGGACTCATTTGATGATGATTTTGATGCTGAAGAAGAGTCTGAAGACGAAGATGAAGACGAAGATGAGGACGAAGATGATGATGACGATGATGAAAAACCCAAAAAAAGAGGACGCAAGAAAAAAAAATAATTTGAGGAAAAATAGATGAGCAATTTGGTTTTAAAAAATATCAACAAATCTTTTTCTCAAGGTAAGCAAGAAATTGCCGTCATCAAAAATGCTAATTTAACTATTGCTAAAGGCGAATCAGTAGCTTTGGTTGGCCCATCCGGCGCTGGCAAAACCACTTTTTTACAAATTGCTGGGCTTCTAGAAAATCCTGACTCTGGGCAAATTTTTATTGGCAATGTTGATGCCGCAAAAGCTATTGATCAAATCAGAACTGATCTTAGAAAAAATCATATTGGTTTTATCTATCAATCTCACCACCTATTGCCAGAATTTTCTGCTCTTGAAAATGTTGCAATGCCCTTGCTAATTAAAAACATTAAAAAAAAACAAGCCTTTTCACAGGCTGAAGAAATTTTGGTTGAAATTGGCTTAGAAGATCGCCTCACTCATTTGCCATCACAACTTTCCGGCGGTCAACAACAAAGAGTTGCGGTGGCTCGAGCAATCGTAGGCAAACCTTCGGTTTTGTTAGCTGACGAACCAACTGGAAATCTTGATTCTGAGAATGCTGATAATGTTTTCCAGTTAATTCTTAAACTTTCAAGACAACATCAAATTTCTAGTTTAATTGTCACTCACAATTTAGAATTGGCAAAAAAAATGGATCGCATTGTTTCAATTAAAGACGGAGTTTTGCAATGAACATAATTTTAGCTGAGCCACGCGGATTCTGTGCTGGCGTTACCAGAGCAATTGAAATTGTTGAGCGTGCTTTACAAAAATTTGGTGCACCAATTTATGTGCGTCATGAAATCGTACATAATAAATTTGTTGTCGAAGATCTACGCAAAAAAGGTGCAATTTTTGTTGAAGATATTGCTGACATTCCCGCTGATTCTCTAGTAATTTTCTCTGCTCATGGCGTTTCTGATCAAGTCGAAAATGCTGCAAAAAATAAAGGTCTGAAAATTATTGATGCCACCTGCCCTTTAGTGAGTAAGGTTCATAGAAAAGCAAAAAAATATGAAGAGCAAGATTATGAAATTATTTTAATTGGTCACAAAGGTCACCCTGAAGTTGAAGGAACTAGTGGCAGAGTGCAAAAACCAGTGCTTTTAGTTTCTGATGAAGTTGAAGCAAGAGAAGTTCAAATTAATAATCCAAACAAAATTGCTTATGTGACTCAAACAACTCTCAGTATTGATGACACTAAAAAAATTGTTGATGTTTTAGAAAGACGCTTCCCCCAAATGCAACGCGGACTTGCAACCAAAGATATTTGCTACGCAACTCAAAACCGCCAAGAT
This sequence comes from Rickettsia typhi, assembly GCA_945903615.1. GTDB lineage: Bacteria > Pseudomonadota > Alphaproteobacteria > Rickettsiales > UBA1997 > JAJTCH01. The sequence goes on from CAMDOL010000015.1 coordinate 10,770, forward strand.
GCAGTTAAACAATTAGCAAAACAAGTTGATTTACTTTTAGTTTTGGGTTCACAAAATAGTTCAAACTCAAATCGCCTGCGAGATTTAGGCGCTGAATCAATCCCATCTTATTTGATCAACGGCGCAGCCGACATTGATGCTAATTGGATAAGTGGCGTGAGCAATATTGGCATTACCGCCGGAGCTTCAGCACCAGAAATTTTGGTGGAAGAGGTGATTGCCAAGATCAAAGAATTAGTTGGTGAATATGTCGAAGTGAAAGGAATGAATGGGATTAAAGAACATATTGAATTTGCCCTGCCAAGAGAATTTAGATAAATAGACACTGGATCCACGCACCAGCCTTAGGTGGGTGCTTTGGGAGGCATAGAATAATTGCGTAATCAGGCTTTTATAACTATCGTTTTACAAATCAAATCTGCAGCGGTGGTTTTTTTCTTGGTAACCATATGAATTTGCAGCCATGCCAGTGTTATTAAACCAAAAATTAAATTAAATGTATTTTCAGTTATAGCATTATAAAGATTGATTCCTCGCATCATATGATAGGTAAAAATATAAAAGATAAAAAACCATGGAACGATGGATAAAAAATAATGGGAAGCGCTTTCTAGAAGGGTTAATTTTGTTCCATCATTTTTAACGATAGCGATTTTCATTAATTTTTTTCCAACTCCCCCACGCCATTTTGAGCAACCCATTAAAATATAATAAAGAGCACCTGACATAAAAACGACAAAACAAAATAGTAAAGCTGATTTAAAAACTGAGTGCTGCATCAAAAATTGAATTTTGTCGGGATCTTTTCCAATTATTTGGCTATCAAATTTGGCTTTAAAGTCATTCTGAAAATTACTTACTTGTTGACTCATCCATAAGGCAGATAAAAACATCACAACCACCATTCTGATTAAATTAGCAATTAAAGTATCCATAGCCGCAGCAAAGCTTCTTTTGAAACTACCAACATATTTGAATTCTTGATTTGATTGCATAAATTATTTTTATAATTCTTTATAAAAGTAAAAACCTTTAATGACATAACCTTCACGAAAATAGAAGCGATGAGACTTGTTGTTGTTAGTATAGGCATCTAAAACCGATACTTTGCAATGCAACTTTTTTCCCTCTACCGCTATCCAATCCATGAGCATCTTTCCAATTCCAAATGAGCGATAATTTTTATCAATTACCACATTATCTGGTTCAATATATTTTCCACACCAGATTTTAATTCCAATCCAAAATCCGCTAATGCCGACACAATTTTTATCATCAAATGCACCAATCATTCTGTAGCCAGATTTAATCATTTTTGGAAACATTTTTTTACAATCATCTTTTTGTAATTGTGGATTTAGTTGTTTTAACAATGGAAATTGTTGCAACATCTCAGCAAGAGATTTAATTTCTCTAATTTCAATTCGATCTTTGCCCATAAAATAAAGTTTAAAATAAAATTTAACACAATTTATAATGAATATTCTTAATCAATCCCAAATTAAATCAATAGTAAAAATCGCTCTACAAGCTGGTGAAATCGCTATGTCTTATTTTGGTGGTAATGATTTAAATATTCGTAAAAAATTTGATGATTCACCTTTAACCATAGCCGATTCATTGATTAGTGAATTAATTTATCGCAAGCTAAAAGATATTGCACCAAGGATTCCGGTTATTTGCGAAGAAGGAGAAAATCGTAATTTTGGTGATGGAACTTTTTGGTTAATCGATCCAATTGATGGAACAATTAGCTTCGCTAACAATGATCCGCAGTTCACCATCAATATTGGCTTGATTCACAATAAAAAACCAGTTTTTGGATTAATTTTTGTACCAGCGATTGATGGTTTACCATTTTATTATACTGATGAGAATCAGCGTTTGGTAAAATATTCTGTTCATAAAAAAAGGGCAGAAATTTTTGTTGCCAAAAAAAGATTTGAAAAAGATTTTTTGATAATTGCCAGCAAGAGAAGTTCTGATGAAGATATTTTGGATTATTTTAATTCTACTGAACTAACAAAGCCAACAATGCAAAAAAATATTCTCAAAGTCTCTTCTTCACTAAAATTTTTGTATCTTCTTGAAGGAAAAGCCGATCTGTATTTGCATCTAAGAAGATCAATGGAGTGGGACATAGCCGCTGGTCAAGCTTTGTTGGAAGCAGCGGGAGGGAAAATCACAAACTTAGATGGAAGTGAGCTTAAATATGAAAAGGATGGTTTGGTGAACCAACCTTTTCTAGCTATTTTGTAAAAACTTTCTTTTCTTGTTAAGCGGGCTATTTTTATAGCTATATCCAAAATAAACCACCAAACCAATTATAGTCCAAATCAAAAATGGTTTGCCTGTTGTTAAAAGCAGATTATAAATCAAATATCCACAAGTTAAAATTGCCATTGGCGCAACAATATAAACAGCTGGGCAATGGAATGGTCTTTGTAAATCTGGCTTGGTTTTTCTAAGTACCATCACGCCAATCGCCACTACCACAAAAGCAAACAGGGTTCCAAGCGAAGTCATATGACCTAAAGTATGGATTGGGGTTAATCCAGAAGTTAAAGCAACAGCAAGAGCAACCACAATAGCACTGACATATGGAGTGTTAAATCGTGGGTGAATTTTTCCGAAGAAAGCTGGAATCAATTTATCTCTCGACATAACATAGAAAATTCTTGATTGACCATACATCAACACTAAAAGAACTGTAGTCATACCAGTGATCGCACCAATCGCAACTAAGGCAGATCCAATATTGCTTCCATTCAATCTTAATGCGAAAGCTAAAGGTTCGGCATTATCAAGTAATTTGTAATCAGCAATACCTGTTAAAACTAGAGCAACTGCAATATAAAGAATTGCACTAATTGCTAGTGAGCCAATAATACCAATTGGCAAATCGCGTTTAGGGTTTTTACATTCTTCAGCCGCAGTAGCAACTGCATCAAAACCAATATAAGCAAAGAAGATTGTCGCTGCACCCATAAAAATACCATGAACACCAAAAGGCATAAAATCAACCCAGTTTTCAGTTTTAACCATTGGAGTTGCAACTAACAAGAAAATAAAAATTGCCGTTAATTTTACGCCAACCAAAATGCGGTTGAAGATTACACTTTCTTTAGTACCTCTAATCAAAAGAAAACCGATAAACAAGGCAATAAAAACCGCTGGCAAATTTATTATACCACCATCGGCTGGAGTTTTGGATAGGTAATCTGGCAAATGCACACCGCCAGCATTTAGAATTCCAAGCATATATCCCGACCAACCAGAGGCAACAGTTGCGGCACCAACTCCATATTCCAGAATTAAACCCCACCCAACTAACCACGCGATGAACTCACCAATTACAACATAGGTGTAAGTGTATGCACTTCCAGAAACTGGAACCATTGAAGCCAATTCTGCATAAGCAAGTGCCGCAAAAGCACAGGCGAAAGCTGAAAATAAATAAGATAGTGCAATGGCAGGACCAGCATATTTAGCGGCTCCAATTCCAGTTAAAACAAAAATACCAGTTCCAATAGTACAGCCAATACCAAGCAAGACTAGATCTATCGCTCCCAAACTTTTTTTAAGCGAGGAATGTTTGGCGTTATCAATTGTTTCAGCAAAATTTTTGGTACGAAAAAGATCTAACATAGATATGTTTTTTATTGTTAATAAATTTTGAATGAATTCTACATTTAAAATCATTAAGATTTATATTGTCAAGTTTTTTATCCCTATGATGGTCATTTTGAAACACCTTGATACCAAATTCTATCTTTAATTAAAAGATCTGTTGTAGAATAGCTCCACCAAAAAATCTACAACTCAGAATTCTCCCAATCTCGCTTTTCTCAACCTTCCATCTCCAGTAATAGTTCCAAAGTTCACTGGTCTAATTTTTGTAAAAGCAAAGATAAAACCAGCGAAATCCTAGGATGAATTTTTTATTTTACTAATGTGGTTTTGGTTGATTTTGATGCTAGTTTGGTTTTATAGTCAGATTTTGTCTAATTCAATGGCACCTCTAAAATTTGAAGCCAAAAATAGATTTTGCAACAGTCTCATAAAGAACTAATAAAATGACTAAATCATTAAATATAAAGCATATTATTTTATGGCTAGCCGTTTCTATTTTAGGCGCAACCTCTTTTGCCTTCATCGCATTTTTTTATGGTGAGACAATTAATAGTTTATGGATTATCACTGCAGCAATTTGTACTTATCTCATTGGTTATCGTTTTTATTCCTCTTGGGTTTGCGCCTATGTTTTAACTTTGGATTCACAAAGAAAAACCCCCGCACATAAATTTCGTGATGGTCGAGATTATGAGCCAACCAATAAATGGGTGGTCTTTGGTCATCATTTTGCCGCCATCGCTGGGCCTGGACCACTGATTGGTCCAACTCTTGCGGCACAGTTTGGATATTTACCATCAATGCTTTGGCTTTTGATTGGATCAGTCATTGGTGGATGCGTACAAGATTTAGTAATTTTATTTTTTTCAGTAAGGCATGATGGCAAAACACTTTGCCAAATGGCAAAAGATGAGCTCGGAAAATTTGGATCAGCCGCAGCAGTGATAGGGATTATTTTGATTATGATTATTCTAATTGCAGTTTTAGGTTTAGTGGTTGTCAACGCCATGAAGCACAGCGCTTGGGCAACTTCAACAGTTTTCTTCACCATTCCCATCGCATTTTTTATCGGCGTTTATATGCGCTTTTTAAGGCCAGGTGCGGTTTTGGAAGCGTCAATTTTGGGGTTTGCTTTATTAATTTTAGCAGTTTTTGCTGGGCAGTGGATTTCTCAAAGTGCGGCACTCAAACCTTTATTTGACTATGACGGCAAAAGTTTAGCTTTTGCAATAATGATCTATGGATTCGTCGCTGCTGTTCTTCCGGTGTGGATGCTTTTAGCGCCACGCGATTATCTTTCTACCTTTCTAAAACTTGGAACAATCAGCTTGCTTGCCATCGCAATTATTGTTTTACATCCACAAATAAAAATGCCCGCTTTAACTCAGTTCATTGACGGAAACGGCCCAATTTTTGCTGGCAAAATTTTTCCTTTCGTTTTTATCACCATCGCTTGTGGAGCAATTTCTGGCTTTCATGCTTTGATTGCCTCGGGCACTACTCCAAAATTAATTTCATCGGAAAGAGATATCCGGATGATTGGTTATGGCTCAATGATTTTAGAATCGTTCGTTGCAATTATGGCACTGATCGCTGCCTGCATTATGGAACCGGGAATTTTCTTTGCTATTAACAGCCCAGCTGGAGTTGTTGGCAAAACCGCAGTTGATGCCGTTGCCACAATTAATAATTGGGGCTTTGCGGTTTCTGTTAATGATATGGAAAATTTAGCCAAAATAGTTGGCGAAGAAACTTTGTTTAATAGAACTGGTGGTGCACCATCTTTGGCAGTTGGTATGGCAAGTATTTTTAGTAAAACTTTTGGTGAGTCAATGTTGTCAATTTGGTATCACTTTGTCATTATGTTTGAAGCGGTCTTTATTTTAACCACGCTCGATGCTGGAACGCGAGTTTGCCGTTTTATGCTCCAAGATGTGTTGGGAAGTTTTTATAAACCACTCGGCAAAACTTCTTGGTATCCGTCAGTATTTTTTACCAGCTTTATTGTTGTTGGAGCTTGGGGATATTTTTTATATACCGGCGTGATTGATCCGAATGGTGGTGTAAATATTTTGTGGCCACTTTTTGGAATTGCCAATCAAATTTTAGCAGCAATTGCTCTATGCATCGCCACTACACTGATTATAAAATCGCGTCGATTTAAATATTTTTGGGTCACCGCCCTTCCCCTCGCGTGGCTTTCAACCATAACCTTAACTGCCTCTTGGCAAAAATTATTTTCAGAAAATATTCGCATCGGATTATTATCTGGCGCTAGAGATTTAAAAGATAAATTTGCTAATAATCTTTTGCCACCAGAAAAAATGGTGATCGCTGATAAATTAATTTTTAATCAATATATCGTGGCTGGTTTAACCGCTTTTTTTGCCCTGCTTTTGGTGGTGGTGATTTTGGATATGGTAAGAATTTTAATTACAAAATATGAAAATTAATTGGCAGCTATTAAAGAGGATATTTTTATCGCTTGATGGAAAAAGCGAATATAAGAAATATCTGCACCATTGTTATCAAGAGCATCCAGATCAAACTATACTTACTAAGCAAAAATTCTTTGCTAAAAAAGAAACTGAGAAATGGAATAAAATTAATCGTTGCTGTTAGAACCTATCATAAATCTTTTTTAACCCCATATTTCGCCCTATTTTTGCTCTTTTTTTTAGGTTCTTAGATCCCATCTAAATTTGAATGTTTGATTTTGCCGCCAATTGCATAATTTGGTTGTCGCTCGGATTTATTTTTAAAATCAAACTCGCGACTAAAAAATAAAGATGTAACCGCCGCCTCTGGTCTGGAAGGCCTTAAACCATAAAAATCAACTTGAATAAAATTTAAATTCTCTTTCAAAAACTTTGCGGTATTTGGATACCAATCTGAGTTATCCAAAATCACTAAACCATCTTTTTTGATTTTGGACACAACATTTTTAGCGCATAGGTAGCGACTAAAAATACCATCGATAATTATTAGATCAAAATAAAAATCGGGGAATTTTAGAATTGAATTCACATAATCATTTTGTTTATCAGCAAAAATATATTGATGCTTTGAATCAATCAAATCAGAAGATAATTTATCAATCCATTTTTGATTGCTCTCAACTGAGATCACATCACCTCCATTCCTCAGCCAATAAAGAGTTGATTGTCCAGAGCCAAACTCAAAAATCTTTTTATTTATAAAATCAAACGAAGCGAGATATTCAATGGCTGGATAAGTATAGAGTGGAAGAGGATTGTTATTTTTATCAAGCGGAATTCCAGCTATCGCAGAATTTGTAAAACCATATTCATTAGCAATAATTTTATTAATTTTTTCTAAATGAGAAGAAGTATCGCTCACATTAATATTTAAATTATTTGACATATTTTTCTAAATGAAACAATCGCTAATACCATTTCCAATCTATAATGCGTGATATAGGTTGGAAATGGTATAATAGGGCTTACGCAAAATTTACCTATTTAAGGAACCTCTGAACAACTAAAACAATGTTTTAGAAAAATTGATCTTTCTGAGGATTTTTTGGCAGAAATATCAATTTTTAGTTGTTCAGAGGTTCCTTAATATAACGGGTTGTTTTGCTAATGGGTTGATGCTTAATTCATTATCGGTGTTATCACCCCCTTGAGGCCCTCCCGCTTTAAGGGAGGGTCAAACGACAAGGTCGTTTGGGGAG
>CAMDOL010000016.1 GCA_945903615.1 Rickettsia typhi
AAAATTTTAGCTTTTTTTACATCCAGCATATTTCTTAAATCTACAATCACATTACCTTTCTGCAATTGTTTTATTTTTTCTAAATCTAAATTTCTAAATTCTTCCCACTCGGTTGCAATCACGGTAGCATCGGCAGATTCTATGGCTTCATAAGGGGTTGTAAAATATTTAATTGCGGAGTTCTCACCCAATTCTTTTTTAGTATTTTCCATTGCCTCTTGGTCATAGGCATAAATTTTGGCGCCTTTTTTTATTAATTCTTTAATAATTGTTATTGATGGGCTGTAGCGAATATCATCAGTATTTCCTTTAAATGCCAATCCTAAAATTGCAATGGTCTTGCCTTCAATATTGCCGCCATTAGCAGAGATTATTTTTTCTGCCATTTTGATTTTTCTTTTATTGTTAGATTTTATAGCAGAGCTGATTAGCGATAATTCAACATCGTTTTTGTTGGCTATGTTTTCTAAAGCAAGAATGTCTTTTGGAAAGCACGAACCGCCAAATCCAGGGCCGGGGTTTAAAAATTTATTGCCAATTCTAGAATCAAGCCCAATTGCTTGGCTTAATTTGCGAACATCAGCACCAACTTTTTCACACAAATTGGCAATCTCATTGATAAAACAAATTTTCATCGCCAAAAAAGAATTGGCGGCATATTTAATCATCTCAGCAGTGGTTATATCGGTAAAAATTAGCGGTGCAGTTCCGGTAAAATAGCTATAAATCTCAGACATAATTTTTTTTGCCTGCTCATCTTCCAAGCCAACGACAATTCGATCTGGTCTTAAAAAATCATCAATGGCACAGCCTTCGCGCAAGAATTCTGGATTAGATACAACTGAAAAATCGGCATCCTCATTAATTGTGCGGATGATTTTTTTGACCTGCATATTAGTGCCGACTGGCACGGTGGATTTGGTGATGATAACTTTGTAAGAATTTATATTTTGAGCAATTTGCTGCGCAACTTTAAAAACAAAAGATAAATCAGCATTGCCAGTTTCTTCGTCTTGCGGGGTTCCAACTGCAATAAAAATTGCTTGGCAGTTTTGCACCGCACTGGCTAAATCAGTGGTAAAAGTAATTTTTTTATGAGCAATTGCTTCATCCAAAATAACTTTTAATCCTGGTTCATAAATTGGAATTATGCCGTTTTGTAGCTGTTGAATTTTGTTTGAGTTGTTGTCCACACACATAACATTGTGACCAATTTTGGCAAAGCAAAGCCCAGAAACCAAGCCTACATAACCCGTTCCGATAACTGCGATTTTTGTCATAATAAGTTTTTATTTGTTACTGATTGAATTGTACAAATTATACCAATTTTTAAAATGAAAATTAGTATTATTCAGAGGTTCTTTAAGTCATTTATTGGGCACCCCTAAAAATTAGAATTTTTAGGTGCCCTATCATTTTAGCTTTCTATCGATTGCTAAATTGGCAAAGAAATCACCATTCTTAGGCCTCCTAAACCATTTTCTTTGGGGCTGTCCTCAACTTTAATTTTTCCGCCGTGAGAGCTGATGACATCCATCACAATGGCAAGACCAAGTCCAGCGCCACCAGAGACGCTGGTTTTATCAAGATTTCTGGAATTGTCAATTCGGTAGAATGGTTTAAAAATCTCGCTGCGCTGTGCTTCAGGAATTCCGCAGCCATTATCCTCGACGATAATTTTTAAATTTTTGTTGCTGATTTTGGCTAAAATTAACACCTTGTCCCCATAGTGAAAAGAATTATCAATTAAATTTCTGATTGCTCTTTTCATTGCGTTTCTTTTGATTGGAATCGTTAATTTGTCAGCAATATCAAGCTCCTGACCAATGTTTTTGTGCATCTTTTGGTAATAAATAATAATCGTTTCTAAAAAATCTTTGATATTGACATCTTTGGTTCTTTCGCGCTGAACGCCGCCAGATTTAGAGAAATCAAGATATTCATTAATCATTCTTTCCATATCGGCAATATCAGATTTAAGTTCTAAAACTGCTTCGTCTTCATTCATCATTTCTAATTGTAATTTCATACGCGTGAGTGGCGTGCGCAAATCGTGAGAAACGGCGGAAAGCATTTGGGTGCGCTGAGAAATTTGGCGCATAATTCTCTCCTTCATACGAATAAAAGAAATGCCCACCGATCTAATTTCTCTAGCACCCGATGGCTTGAAATCAGGCGCATCTCCGCCTCGCCCTAATTTTTCTGCGGCAATACTCAAGCCTTTAATAGATTTGATTTGATTTTTAAGAAAAATAATCGCAATTAATGAAGCTAGAATTGAAGTTAAAACCATCCACATCGTGAAAACATATTTGGATGAGCTGTTGATTCTTTTTTCAGGAACATAAAAATTTAAAACGCCATTGTGGAGTTGAACACGGACAATTAGCAAATCCTCATCTTTAGTATGGCGCTTTATAGAAAAGGGTGTGAAGCCGTAACTTTCTAGCTCAATTTTAAAACGATTAAGTGGGTCGATAATTGGTAGAGGATCAAAAAAAGCTAAAATTTTATTATCTTCTAGCCTTTGTTCGGTGGGTTTGGTTTGTTTTTTTAACCTTGCGCTTGGTTGAAAATAAAATTTTAAATCAACGCTTCGAGAAAAAGCGTTAACCAATTGTTTGTTGCCTTTAATATCAATTGAGCTTTTAATAAACGCCATCTCACTCAAAACCCCGCGCGCCATATGTTTGCTGATATTATCAACATAGGTGTAGAAAAAAACATAAATCGAAACAATTTGCACAACAATTGTAGGCACAACAATCATTAATACGAATCTGCCGAATAGTGATCTGGGGGTTATTTTTCTTAAAGACAAATTTTTATAATGATTAATGAGCAATTCAAAATTCTAATAATTTCTGGAGCAACAGCTAGCGGTAAATCAGCTTTGGCGCTTAAAATTGCCGCGCAGAAAAATGGTGTAATTATTAATGCCGATGCGATGCAACTCTATTGCGAATTGCCAATTCTTTCTGCACAACCGAGTGCTGAGGATTTAAAACTTGCTCCTCATTTTTTGTATTCTACTTTAAAACACAATCAAAATTCTTCAGTGGCGGTTTGGTTGGATTTGGCGGTAAAACAAATTAATAAGGCATTAGAAAATGGACAATTGCCAATTGTGGTGGGTGGCACTGGGCTTTATATTTCTAAATTGATTGATGGCATAAATAAAATTCCAGAAATTGATAAGAATCTCAAAATAGACATTCGCCAGACACTTGAAAATAGTGGTAAAAATGAGTTGATAAAAATGCTAATTGATTTGGGTGAAAATTATGAAGAGATTGTGGGGCTAGACAAACAAAGGCTATCCAGAAGGTTGGAAGTTTTAAAACAAACCGGCAAAAACCTTTCTTGGTGGCAAATCCAGCCTAAGCATATTTTTTATCCAGAAAAATATTTTTGGCACATCAACATTGAATTGCCACGCGAAAAACTTTATAAAAATTGTAATCAAAGGTTAGATTTTATGTTTAAAAGCGGCGCGGTAGAAGAGGTAAGCAAATTGTTGGCGCAAAATCCAGCAGAGGATTCTGGTATTTTTAAGACAATTGGTTTTTTGGAAATCAAAAATTATTTGCAAGGAAATGTTGATCAGAAGCAAGTGATAGAAATTGCTGCGCAAAAAACCAGAAACTATGCCAAACGACAATTGACATGGTTTCGCAACCAGTTCAAAAATAAAATTGTTATTGCGGATGGATTAGATTTTAACTTTTAGCAATTCTTGCAATTCGCCAGATTCATACATCTCTTTTATAATATCACAACCACCAATAAATTCACCTTGCACATAAAGTTGAGGGATGGTTGGCCAATCAGAAAATTCTTTAATTCCTTGACGCAATTCTGGGTCTTTTAAAATATCAATATCTTTAAAATCAACGCCCAGCTTGCTCAAAAGATGGCACACCGTTGCTGAAAATCCGCATTGAGGGAAATCTTTAGTGCCTTTCATATAAAGCACTACATTGTTATTTTTTATGGTCGCTTGAATTTCTTCGTTGATATTGGTCATAAATTGTTTTTGGAAAATTATAAGAGGTCAGCAGTTTAATTTGGCAAATAGCAAAAATCAAGCCGAGGTTTTTAGCTGCATAGCGTGGAGAATGTCTCCCAAATAACCCTTGAGAGCTTCATTGACCATTTTATGTTGCGCCACTCGACTTTTGCCAGCAAAAGATTGATCGACAATTTTCACGCTGTAATGATTGTCATCGCCAGCTAAATCGATGATCTCTATTTGGGCACTCGGAAAAGATTTAATGATAAGATCATAAAGATCGCTTTGAGAAATTGTCATTGGTTTGGATTATAAATAAAGTTTTGGATTAACTGCCTCACGACCTTTTCTAAGGCCAAAATATAGTTGGGGAGATTTAACATTGCCAGTTGAGCCAACGGTGGCAATATTCTGATCTTTTGTAACCCTCATCCCTCTTTGTACATTGGTTTTGTCTAAATGAGCATATGCAGAAATCCATCCGCCAGAATGTTTAATTATAATTAAGTTTCCGTAACCGCGTAACTCATTGCCAACATATGCCACAACACCATCCTCGGCGGCTTTAACATTGTCACCATTTTTAGCTTTGATGTTAATGCCATCATTATAAAGACCACCCGGTTTGGCACCAAATTCAGAAATGATCTCGCCTTTAATTGGCCAAACAAAGTGATTGTTTTTATGATCGAGGGTTGGTTCAGGCAAGGGATCGTTGGTCAGGGTTTTTTGGCTCTCAACTTTTTTATAAGCAACTGAAGATTGAGGAGATTCGGCGCTGGGCGCTATAGAATTTATAACTTTTAGTGTTTGCCCAACCTTTACTGAATAAGGCTCAGCAAGATTATTGGAGGCAATTAAGTTATTAACATTCATCCCATATTTTCTAGAAATGCTGTAAAGAGTATCACCAATGGCAACTTGATAATATTGACCGGAAGGTAGATTAATTTTATCGCCAGATTTTAAAATATATGGCGGAGTCAAATTGTTTTCATTGATGAGGTCGCGCAAAGCAACGTTATATTTTTTGGCGATGCTGTAAATAGTTTCTCCACTGGCAATTATAATTGCGGTGGATTTGGTGTCATTTTTATATTTATTTTTGGAAGAGCTGCGATCGTAAACGGTGGTTCCCCGATCAATAATTGGAGCTTTGGGCTGGCTGCACGAAGCCAACATAATTGTTAATAATAAAGATAGGGCCTTGATAAACTTTTGCATCTTAAATTTCTATTTTTAAAGTTGATAGATTCTATTAATCATAACATAATTATCAAATTTTTAATGCTCACTTTTAACATTGGTTTTATTCTAATTTCTGGCCTTTGTTTTGGCAGTTTTATTACCATGGCAAGCCATCGATTTGCTGATGAAAATATTTCGGTTCACGATTTTATTTTTCAAAATTCGTTTTGCCCTAACTGCAATAATAAACTAAAATTCAAACATTTATTTCCGGTTTTTTCTTGGCTCTTTTCTAAAGGAAAATGTGGTTTTTGTTCTGGAAAAATTTCTTGGCGTTATCCGCTTATTGAAATTGCCACCGCCTTATTATTTTTGGTAGTTTTTTTAACGCTCGGCGCCAAAGTTGATCTCAAATTGTTGTTGATTTTATTGATGGCGGTGGTTTTGATGATAATGGTGGTGGTTGATTTGGAGCATTATTTTATTCCTGATTTTACTCAAATTATTTTAGCAATTTTAGCGCTGATTTATCATCTAATTATCCCTACCAAATATGGACTTTCATATTATCTCCTATCAGCAAGTGGCTTTTTTGTTTTTGGTTTGATTTTGCATTATGGATTTTCTTTTTTCACCAAAAAGCAAGGAATTGGTGAAGATGATTTAAAATTTTTTGCAGTTGCTGGATTGATGCTGGGCATTGACCAGTTGCTGGTCTTTATGATTCTAAGTGGCGCTCTGGGAATGATTTTTGGTGTGGTTTGGATGCGCTTAAAAAAAGATAATACATTTCCATTTGCTCCATCATTGGCTTTGGCTTTCTTAAGTTGTGCCTTGTTCAAAATTAATTATATTGAGAGCTTCGGAATGCTGTTATATTTGTTTGAAAAATATATCACCAAAACTGCGTATTAAAAGGTCGCGTATCATTTTGGTTTCTATTGATTATTAGATATTGATTTAAGATTTTTAGCATATATTATTGACCAAATTTTTAGTCAAATACACCTCCCACCCCCCAACACAAAATAGTGATAAAATTTTTAGCTAATACATCATTAAAAAATCTCCAATTTTTGTTGACAACCTTGGTGTTATTTTCCTCTTTGTCTGGCTGCTCTCAGGGCAAGGTTGATCCTTTTGATCGCCAAACTGGTGCTACTAAACAAGAAATCAGAGATATTTTTTTTGGTGATAAATCTAAAAAATCAGCCGATGGTTCTTTAATTCCTAAGCTCAACTCCATTCCTCAAAGCTCGCGGATGATTGCGATTCCCTTGCCTCCCAAAGCTAGCGCTGAAAAATTAATTTCATTTTCAGTGACTGATCAAGTTCCACTCAAGGAAGTTCTTATCGAATTGGCAAAAGCTGCCAAGATAGATGTTGACCTTGACCCAGAAATTGATGGGGGGGTAATCGTAAATGCCAAGAATCGCCCTTTGGTTGAAATTTTAGATCGAGTTTGTGATATGGGAGGTCTGCGCTACACCTTGGCAAATAATCGCCTTCGTGTTGAAAAAGATCTTCCTTTTGCCAAAAATTACGCACTGGATTTTTTGATTGATGGTGATTTATGGGCATCGGTTGAAACCAATGTTCTGGCTTTGCTTGCTGACAAATCTAGTTCTGGTGGCTCAGTCTCCTCCAATAAATTGTCAAATATAATGACTATTTTTGCTAGTCAAAAAAATCATATCAAAATTGCTAGCTATCTTGAGCAAGTTAGAAAAAGTTCTTCGGCTCAAGTTTTGATTGAGGCAAAAGTTGTAGAAGTTACTCTCAACGATAACTATAAAACTGGTATAAACTGGGATTGGATTTCTGGCACAGATAAAGTTACTCAAAATGCTAATGGAGCTGACGGTACAAATCCAATCCAATTTATTTTGGGAAGCAGAGATTTGCTTGGTGGCAGCATTTCCTCAAAGGTCAGTGCTTTAGAGCAATTTGGAACCGTTAAAGCTATTGCTAGTCCAAGAATTAATGTTCTGAACAATCAAAAAGCTACTCTGAATTTTACGCGCAAGTTAATTTATTTTACCAACGATGCTGTTACCAATACTATAAACTCAAACAACGCCGGCACCAACACACAAAATGTTTCAACCTCCACTAAGCATGAAGAGCCGACCGGAACCGAATTAACAATCGTAACATCAATAGATTTGGCCACCAATGAAGTCACGCTCAATGTTAAGCCAAAAATTACCATCAAAACTGACGATGTAATCCAGACAGTTGTTATCCCTGGAGTAAAAGAACCAATCACCAATAAAATTCCAACTATTAATGTGAGAGAATTAAGCACTACCGCTAAAATCCAGAGTGGTAGCGTTTTGGTTATTGGCGGCGTGATGAGTGAAAATACTATCAATGATGATATTGGGATTCCATTTCTAGGGCAAATTCCGGTTTTGGGTTATTTATTCAAGCAGGTTACTAAATCATCATCAGTTACTGAAACGGTAATTTTTGTTAAAGCTACTATCGTTGGAACTGGTGATGGTATTGGTGCATATGATCGTCAAGTTCACGATACTTTCACATCAAGTTCAAGACCATTTTTCAACTCCAACTAATTATGAAGTCGATTTTAAAATATATCTTGCTAACCGCAATCAGAGACCGCCTTTATGGGGGGCTTTTTATAATTTTATTAGCTGCCTTTGGCATTTCTTCAGTTGTGGGCGGAACCGCTTTATCAGAACAAGCGCAAGCAACAATGGTTTATGTTGCCGGCTCATCAAGAATGATTTTTGCTATCGGCATGATTTTGTTCGTCTGTTTTTATGTGCGCAAAACTTTTGAGAATCGCGAAGTTGAATTTGTGCTTTCCAAATCAATCTCCAGACATAGTTTTATTTTTGCATACCTACTTGGCTTTATTTCGGTGGCATTGCTGATCATTGTGCCATTAGTGATTTTGCTATTTTTTATGAAGGCAAATCTAGTTGGTCTATCCTACTGGGCTTTGAGTTTGTTGTTCGAATCTTTAATCATAATCACCTTCTCTTTGTTGGCATCTTTAATATTAAGAAGTGCAGTTTCAGCGGTGCTGGCATCTCTAGGGTTTTATATTATTTCACGGATGATGGGGTTTTTTGTTCTAACTATCCAAATTCCTAAAACAACTGCCGATTTTGAAAATCTGGATCGTTTTCTAAAAGCAATTCTAAAAATTATCTCAATCATTTTCCCACGCCTTGATTTGTACGGAAAAAGTGAGTGGCTGATTTATGGCGTTGTCAATTCGTCGGACATCTATATTATTCTTGGCCAGTCTCTCATCTACATTCCATTGATGATTTTTATGGCTTTTTATGATTTTAACCGCAAGCAGTTCTAGCTAGTGACATTATCTAAATTTACAATCTATCAAAATCTTCATCGCTTTTTTATCCTCGGTTTTTTATCCTGCTTCATTTTGCAAGTTGGTTTTTGGTTTAAATCCGAACATTTTAAGCCCGATGTTTATATTGTTCCTCCTCTTCCCAGCAAAGAATCAGTCGCCGCTTTGTCATTTGGTGATGAGCAATTTTATTTTAGAGCTGCCGCTTTGAAAATTGAAAATGCCGGCGATAGCTTTGGCAGATTCACCTCGCTTAAAAAATATGATTATGCCAAGCTTTATGATTGGTTCAAATTGCTTGATAGCTTGGATCATAAATCAAAATATGTTCCCAATCTTGCTGCTGTTTACTATGCCCAAACCCCAAATAAAGAAGACAATCGCTACATAATTAAATATTTAGATGAGTATGTCGGTGATAATATCGACGAAGATTGGTGGTGGATATATCAAGCCTTTTATATTGCCCACGCAACTCTAAAAGATGACAGTTTGGCATTAAAATTTGCTTACAAATTAAGCAAAAATAAAAATGAAAAAGCACCAACTTGGACTAGAGAATTGCCAGCCTTTATCGAATCAAAGCTTGGCAATGATTGCGAGGCATTCTTGGTGATTAATAAAATGTTAAAAGATAATGAAAGTGGTGAACAAAAAATTTCGCCCGCAGAAATGGATTTTATACGCCACTTTATTAAGAATGGATTGGGTGATTTGAAGAAGAAAAATTTTAATCCAAATAAATGTGCCAATAGATAAGATTATAAAACAAGCTCTGGATGAAGATTTGGGCAAGATTGGAGACATAACTTCCCATTTTACCATCCCTTCTGATCGGCAAATAAAATTTAAGATTAGTAATCGCGAGCCAATTGTCCTATGTGGATCCGATATTGCTTTGCAAATTTTCTCTGCGGTTCAAAAGAGATTAAAAACTGAATCAATCGTTCTTAAAATCAATTATCAAGACGGAGATTTTCTTCCTAAAAATTCGGTAATTATTGAAGGCGGTGGCAATGCTCGTGCAATTTTTGCCGCTGAAAGATTGGTGCTAAATTTAATGCAGCATTTAAGCGGAATTTCCACCGCCACTAAAGAATATGTTGATAAAATTAATGGAACTAAAACCAAAATTTTAGACACTAGAAAAACCATTCCAGGGCTGCGTGAATTACAAAAATATGCCGTTAAAACTGGCGGCGGCACTAATCATCGTATGGCGCTTTATGATGGAATTTTGATCAAAGATAATCATATTGCTGCTGCCGGAGGCATTATGGGCGCAGTTAGAATGGTGCGCGAGAACTTAACCAAACAAATGTCAATCGAAGTTGAGTGCGATAATTTGTCGCAAGTCGCAGAAGCCTTGTTAGCAAAGGTCGATATTATTATGCTTGATAATATGAATTTAGAACAAATCAAGAAAGCCGTAGAATTAATTGCTGGCAAGGCAAAAATCGAAGTATCAGGCGGAATGAATTTGTCGGTGATCAAAGAAGTTGCTAGAACTGGGGTTGATTATATTTCAGTTGGCGCGCTAACTCACTCAGTGAAGGCTGTGGACATTGGTCTTGATGTAGTTTAATGTTTTTCAGTTCGCGATTCAGCATTCGCGAATTTGGCAAAACTCTCTCCAGCTCATCCCAAAATTTCCGACTATGATTTTTTACTTTCGTGTGCACCAGCTCATGCAAAATCACATAATCAATCAACTCATCTTTTAGAAAAGCCAAATTAGAATTTAGACTAATATTATTTTGTGATGAACAGCTCCCCCATAAAGTTTTTTGGCGGCGCAGAATTATTTTGCGTAATGAAAAATTGTGGATTTGTGCCAACTCGCGGCAGCGTAAGATTAAATAATGGTTCTTTGCCAAAAAATCTTCTGCACTCAGTTGGGGCAAGGCTTCTTGTTGATAAATTGTTTGGCGATAAGCCAATTTTTGCAAAGAATTTTTTGCCCAAATTATTTTTGATTCAAAAAATTTCTGAGCTTTTTTTAAGGAGCAATATCTGGAAAAACTAACGGTGATTTGTAAATTAGATTTAATGGCAATGCGAATGTTTTTGGTTTTAGTAATTTTGAAAATTACATTCTCAGATTGCGCTCCGAGCTCAGAATATTTTTTAATTACGCTTGGCATAAATTGAGAAAATCAAAAGCAATGCCCCAAAAGCAATGATTGAAGGGCTGGAAGGCAAGTTAAAAAATAGTGCGATAAACAAACCGCTAATCATTGTTAGTGCTGAAAACAGCAAAGCTAAAAACAACATTTGGGTTGGAGTTTTAGAAAAGTTCCGAGCGATTGAGGCGGGCAAAATCATTATGGAAGTGATTAAAAAAATGCCAACGATTTTAACTAAACAAGCCACAACTAAAGCGGTTAGTAATAAAAATTTTAATTGTAATTTTTCAACCCCAACACCAGAAATTTGTGCCAGATCAGAATTAATTGTGGTGAGTAAAAGTTTTTCAAACCAAGAGAAAATTGCCAAAGCAGAAATTGCGGCAACAGCATAAATCATCAAAATATTGCCAGCGGATAGTTTGATCAAATCGCCAAATAAATAGCTTTCTAAATCAACATGAGCTGGAAAAATCGCCAGTAAAATCATACCTAGCGCCAACAAAGCGCAAGAAGCAATGCCAATGATAGAATCGGTAGAATAGAGATTTTGTTTATTTAAAAAGAAAATTAAAAAACAAAAGATAATTGCACAAAAAATAATCCCATACATTGGCTCCACCGCAACAATGGTGGCAATGCCTAAACCAAAAATTGCTGAGTGAGAAATGGCGTCGCCAAAATAAGCCATTTTTCTCCATAACACAAAAACCCCAATTGGTGCCGTAGCAATTGCCACGCCAATTGCAGCAATGATGGCTTTGATTAAAAATGGGGAAAGAAAGAATTCAGGCATATTATTTGATTGATTTTTGTGATCTCAAAAAGTTTTGTGATCTCAAAAAGTTAGTTATCGCCATTAATAACTTTTTTACCAGCTTTGGCGGGATTTATTTTTACGGGTTGTTTTATTAATGGTTGATGCTCATTACTGTCTGGTTAACTTTTTTCCTGCTTTTAATTACCGTCGGTTTTAACCGACGGATAGAACTAACTAAAATAAGGGCTTTAGCCCAATACTTCTGATGTCGGGCTAAAGCCCAGTTTTTCTTAATCTCTTAACCGTCGGTTAAAACCGACGGTAATTAAAAGACGACAAATTATATCGAAAAAATTTCTGATACCTGTTGAACCATTTGTTGATAAGGGTTTTAAGAGTTTTAGTGTTTGGCTAAGCGGACAGTAATGGGCTAAAGCCCATTATCTCAAATCTTCCATCCTTTGGCTAAAGCCAACGGTAATTAATCGTAAATAAAATGGACTATTTAAAATTTTTAGAAAAATACAACCCTTCCCCAAATACCAAAATAGCCGCAGTAATTGGCGATCCCATCGCACAATCTTTATCACCTTATTTACATAATTATTGGTTGAAGCAAAATAAAATTGATGGCGTTTATATTCCACTCAAAGTTTCTGTTGCAGATTTTTCTGAATTCATTAAATCAATGCACAGCCTTGGCTTCTCTGGCTTTAACATTACAATTCCCCACAAAGAATCTGCTTTAAAACTTTGTAATTTTATAAGCCTTGCCGCCAAACAAATTGGTGCGGTGAATACCATCACCATTAAAGATGGCAAAATTTACGGTGACAATTCGGATCATTTTGGGTTTATTCAAAACATAAAATCTGAGCATCCAAATTTTGATTTTAAAAATAAAAAAGTTTTACTGCTTGGTGCTGGCGGCGCATCGCGAGCAATTGTTTTTGGGCTTTTAAATCAAGGCGTTGCAGAAATAACCATTACTAATCGTGATTTAATTCGCGCGGAGAATTTAGCCCAAAACTTTTTGAAAATGGGACAAATCAAAACTATCTCTTGGAACAATCGCGATAAAAATTTATCTGATTTTGATATGTTGATAAACTCAACATCACTAGGAATGTCTGGCAAAGACGAGTTGAAAATTGATTTAAACAATCTAAAAAAATCTGCTTTAGTTTGTGATATTGTCTACAAACCATTAATGACCAAGCTACTCAAGCAAGCCCAGCAGCAAGGCAACTTAACAGTCACCGGTATTGGAATGTTAGTTTATCAAGGTGTGATTGGTTTTGAGAAATGGTTTAAAATCAAACCAGAAGTTGATAAAAAATTACTTGATGAAATGATCAAGCTTTCAAGCAAATAAACGCCAAAACAAAATGTCTCAACAACTCGCTAATAATCGCAAAGCTCGATTTCACTACACCATCGAAGAAGAACTTGAGGCTGGCATTATGCTTCTGGGCAGCGAAGTAAAATCCCTGCGTGCTGGTGGGATAAATATTAGCGATGGCCATGTTGCTGAACAAAATGGTGAATTAGTTTTACTCAATGTTCATATCGCTGAATATAAAGGCGCCAATAAATTCAACCACGCTCCACTTCGCCCACGCAAATTACTTCTGCATAAAAAACAAATCGACAAATTGCTCGGAAAAATCCAAACCAAAGGTCTTTCGGTAATCCCACTATCTATGTATTTTAATACTCGCAATATTGTCAAAATCAATTTAGGGATCTGTAAAGGCAAAAAACTTTATGATAAACGGGCGTCAATTAAAGAACGCGATGAAAAAAGGAGTGCTGCAAGAGGTGAAGAATAATGATGCAATAAATATCTTCTCTAACCTGCAAAACCTTGCTGGCATTGGCGACAAGCTAGCAAGGTTTTTATCTGGTTTAATTGGCGGAAATAGAATTGCGGATTTGCTTTATCACCAACCTGCTCACATTTTACCTAAAAAATTTCTGCCACCACTTTATGAAATTAAAGGCAAAGAATTAATTATTACTAAAGTTAAAGTTGAAGCTCACATCAAACCAGATAATAGCCGCCAGCCTTTTCGAGTTCGTTGTTTTTCTGGAAGCGGATATTTGACACTAACTTTTTTTAAGACTTTTCCAAATTACATTGAAAAAAATTTCCCCATTGGCGCACAAATTGTTGTCAGTGGCATTGCAGAAAGATTTAATGACGAACTACAAATCGCTCATCCCGACTATGTTTTTCCTGCGGCGCAAATTGATAGAATTCCTAAAGACGAAATTGTTTATCCAGCGATTGGTGCGTTTAGTCAAAAATTTCTGCGCAGCAAAATTGCTTTGGCATTAAACAAAACAACTGATTTGCCAGAATGGGTCGATGCCAATTTACTTAAAACACAAGGCTGGAAAAGTTGGAAAGAATCTATTTTTAATTTGCACCAAACCAATGACGCAAAGGCTCGTAAGCGTCTTGCATTTGATGAATTGCTTGCTTCTCAAATCGCCAATCTCATCGCCAAAAAATATCTCAAAAATACCAATGGCAGAGAATTAACTGCTAAAAATATTTTACGACAAAAACTTCTCGAAGCCCTACCCTTCTCGCTCACAGCTGGTCAGCAAAAAGTCTTAGGTGAAATTGATCAGGATTTAACTAGCGATAAAAAAATGTTGCGGCTTTTGCAAGGAGATGTCGGCAGTGGAAAAACTATTGTGGCATTTTTGGCGATGCTTTTGGCGGTGGAAAATAAAAAACAAGCGGCGATCATTTGCCCAATTACTTTGCTGGCATTTCAACATTATAAAAATTTTGCAGAATTAGCCCAACAAATTGGTATCAAAATTGCAATTCTTACTTCCAAAACTACCAAAAAAAATAAGCAGAAAATTCTACAAGAATTAAAAGATGGTGAAATTGATATTTTAATCGGCACTCATTCTTTGCTGGAACCAGACATTATTTTTAAAGATTTGGCAATTGCCGTGATCGATGAACAACATCGTTTTGGAGTGATGCAAAGAATGAAATTGGTTGAGAAAGGTCAAAAAGTTGATGTGCTGTTGATGAGTGCCACGCCAATTCCACGCAGCTTGATGATGACATTTTATGGCGATATGGATATTTCAATTTTAAGCGAGAAACCCAAAAACCGCTTGACGATTGACACAAGAGTGATTTCACAAAATAAAGAGGAAGAAATTTTATCAGCATTTGCGCGCGCAATTAAAAATGGTGAAAAAATTTATTGGATTTGCCCACTCATCAGTTGCAAATCTTTAGATGTTGGCGATAAGTTGGTTGAAGAAAAAATAGAGCCAGATGACGATTTAAGCAATGTCACCTCCCGTTTTGAAGAGTTCCAAAAATTATTTGGTCAGCAAAAAGTTGGTCTCATTCACGGAAAAATGAAGGAGAAAGAGAAGGATCACATTATGAATAATTTTATCAGCGGTGAAACACAAATTCTAGTTTCCACAACCGTTATTGAAGTTGGGATTGATGTGAAAGATGCAACAATAATTGTTATTGAAAACTGTGAACAATTTGGATTGTCACAATTACATCAATTGCGCGGACGCGTTGGAAGAGGCGAAAAGCCATCTTATTGCATCTTGCTTTATGGAAAAAAACTTGGTGCCAACGGCAAACAAAGATTAGCAATTATGAAAAATAGTAACGATGGATTTTTTATTGCCGAAGAAGATTTAAAACTGCGCGGACAAGGAGAAATGGCGGGCAAACGCCAGAGTGGTCTACCAGAATATAAAATTGCTGATTTGAATTTGGATTTAGATTTACTGCAAATCGCCAATCGTCAGGCACAGTTTTTGTTGGAAAATCAAGGCAAAAAAATTGATAAAGAAACTTTGAGAATTTTATTGCAAATTTTTAATTACGAAGATTGTTTTAAGCTAGTTTTTGGAGGTTAAAAGGTTTGTGAACCCGCAAATATTCAATATTTTTTTCCACCAAATATTTTGAAACTGCAATTGTTTTTTCTGCTCTGGTTGCACAATTTTCAATTGTCATTTCATCCAAAAAACTTTTATTAGAATGCCCAACATACAAAGGCAAATCAAGCACTCGCAACCGATCAATTTCTTTTAATAATTTAATTGATTGGCAAGCATTTTTTCCAAAACCAAGACCAACATCAAAAATAATTCGTTCTTTTTTTATTCCCGCTTTTAACAATTGTTGCAATTTATTACCCATCCAATCAATCACAACTTGCACCACATCCAAACTCTCATCAACAATTTTATTTCTTGAAGCTGGCACACCAAGATTGTGCATCGCCACAATTTTTTTACCACTTTTTACCGCCAAATTAATCATTTTTAAATCAACAAATCCAGAAACATCATTAATAATATCAATACCCAAACCCAATGCCCAGAATAAGGTTTGAGAATGCCTGCTATCTAAACTAATTTCAATGTTTTTGTGATTTTTCTGATTATATTTTTGCACTTTCTGAATTATCAAAGGCAGAATATCCCGCAATCTTTGCATTTCTTCATCTGGCAAAATCATAACTGCGTTCGGACGAGTTGACTCCGCACCAATATCAACAACATTAGCGCCTTGCTGCAACAAAATGCCCAGCTGATTTAAAGCATTTTCTTTCTCATCATACCGCCCACCATCAAAGAAAGAATCGGGGGTAATATTTAAAATTCCAACAATTTTGGTCATTATTATTTTGCGGATTTATACCAAAGTTCATCTTAAATTTATCATTTAAGCAAAGTATTTTTGAGGAAAATTGCGACCAACAATGCAAGCGGCAGCAGGCTCTGCCTCTTGCATTCTCCAAGCAAATTTTTAACACAAACTTTGTTTGCAACCACTACTGTCCGGTTAAGAACCCAATAAATTCAACTGTTCAGACTCTTCCACTATCAAACTTACACAATCCTTTAGAAAAATAAAAAATTATTAGTCACGACCGTTTGAATTGGATGATGAATCTAATGATCTTGCTCCAGAGCCACTTATGCTGCAGGAGCGTTTGAATTGAATGTTGAATATAATGATGTTGCTCCAGAGCCACTTATGATGTTAGCAGGCGCAGGCTCAAATCCCGGGGTTAAGTTCACGCGTGGATTATGTTCTAAATCTCCCAATAATACATCTCGTGGAATGCTATGTACTCCTATAATCATAATATTCTGGTTGCCAAGGATTGTATTCAATAATGGCACCGAATCTTGATTAATGAAATTAAGTGAAAAATTAAGTTCTTGCAAATTTGCTGTCAGACCTGGGTTTGCGGCAATGTTTCTTAATAAAATATTTAAATGATCAGGATTTATATTATTATTTCCAATATCAAGATCAGTTATTAGGCTATGTGGATGCAACAGAATAGTTGATAATAAATTCATTGACTGTTCATTCATTGCCGCATTCTCCCCATCAAGCTCATTGCTTGAAATTTGTAAGGATTCCAACTCTTGAAATTGAGGATTTGTAGCATTCAGCCCATCCAAAATTCCTTGCAAAATAAGGTTTGTGCTATTTACGGTTAAGTTATTTTCGTTAATAATTAAATTTCTACCTTCATTTCTACCTTCATTTCTAACAGAATCCAATATAATTGTCGCTAAATTAGGATAATTATCCAAATCGATTGGGTTATGATCCTCAACTAATGGTATTGCTGGATCAATATTGTGGAGTGCTTGAATAGAATTATAAATTGCACCATTATTATAATCAGTACGGCTTCTTAAGTCATTGTGTAAAAGTTCAATTAATGTACGGAGCTCTCCTAATATACGAAGCTCTGCTAATATAGATAACACTTCTGAATCGAGTTTTACTTTTTTATTTGGTTCTGGGTATAGTGCCATAAGTTAATTTTTTATTGAATTTTAATATTTAGAAATAAATTTTATAAAAATTTTTTTTAAGTTAAATTAATAAAAACTGTTTGCAATA
>CAMDOL010000017.1 GCA_945903615.1 Rickettsia typhi
TTTAGAAAAATTGATCTTTCTGGTCTTTTTTGGCATAAATTCCATTATTTTTGGTGAAATATGGAAATATTCCACCAAAAAGTAATAAAATTTCTACTCAAAAAATCCTCAGAAATATCAATTTTTAGTTGTTCAGAGGTTCCTTAAAAACAGCAAATTATATCAAAAAAATTTCTGATACCTGTTGAACCATTTGTTGATAATGGTTTTAGAGTTTTTTGGAAGTTTTTAAATAAGAAAATTTCTGTCTAATCTTCACCATTTTTATCAATCTTCCAAAAGCAAAAATATAGCTGTAAATCAAGCCATCAAAGCCATAAATAAAATAACGGCGTATAAAATAGGCTTTGAGAAAAGCGAAGGTTGGGGTTAATAAGATCTTTAAAGTTGAAACATTTTTGCCTTTTTTGAAAGCATCTTCAGCCTGCATTGTGGAATAAGAATTGATCTTTTCCAGCCAATGCTCAATTGAACGAAAAGATTGATGAGCGATAATATTCTTTAGTTGTCCGATATTTTGATTTTCACCACTTCTAATCACAACCGAATCGTGCACCGCACTATCCTTAAACCCGCAAAAATCCTTATTATAAAGCCTTAATTGGTTGTAATAATAAGCTAATTTCTTTGGGCGTTTTTCACCGAAAAATTTATTGACGATTTTGATTTTGTAGCCAATAAATTGATCAGCTGCTCCACCCAAAAATAATTCCTTAATTTCTGCTGCCAATTCTGGCAACACTTCTTCATCCGCATCAATATTTATAACCCATTTATTTTTGCACAAACTTTCGCCAAAAACTTTTTGCTGACCATAGCCTGACCATTTATTATAAAAAGTTTTGGCGCCCAAACTTGTTGCAATTGCAATTGTTGCATCGGTACTGCCTGAATCAATCACCAAAATTTCATCAGCAATTTCTTTGACGGCATTGATGATTGGCGAGATACGATCGGCTTCATTTTGAGTGATAATGAAAACCGAAATTGGTAATTTATCCATGGTTAAAAATGTTGAATTTAAACTTTAGTCAGATATGGTTTGTGGGCATTTCTTGCCTAAACAATTCTAAACCCCAATATGAACAAAAACACTAAAAAAGTTTTCTTAACAGTTCTGGCAATTATTTTAGCGATTGCTCTGATTTTTTTGGCGATTACCAATTTGTTTGGTAAAACCAACATTAAGTTAGGCATTGCAGCCATTGATTCCGCATCCAAAAATACATCTCTTCAAACTCCTAAAATTGTTGAAGGTGAAGCAGCAAATTTGCTAAAAGTTTTACCATCCGATATTGCTGTTGGTGCAAAAAATGCGCCAGTTACCATCATTGAATATGCCTCACTATCTTGTGCACATTGTGCTAGCTTTTATAGTGATGGATTTTCTAAGTTGAAAGAAGAATATATTGCTACCGGCAAAGTTAGATTTGTTTATCGTGATTTTCCACTTAATCAACAAGCATTGTTTGCTGGAATGCTGGCACTTTGCCAAGTTAGTGATCACGAAGCTGATGCCCAAAAATATTATGATTTCATCAAAGTTTTATTTAGAACCCAAGAAGTTTGGGCGTTCACCAAAGATTTTACCGCTAAGCTTGAAACTCTTGCTAAGCTTGATGGAATGAGCACTGAAAAATTTAATGAATGTATAAAAAGCAAAACTTTGCAAGAAGGAATGTTGACAGTTCGTATGCACGCAGACAAAATTTTGCAAATTACTTCCACTCCAACATTTTTCATTAACGGTGAAATGATCAGCGGTTATGGCGGTTATGGTGAAATCAAAAATATTATTGAGACAAAATTAGGCAATGCCCCAAGTCAAACAAGTGCCGGCTCTGCAAACCCAACCGAAAAACATTAAATGTCTATAGCCGCAATCCAACCAAAAATAACTGTCTGTAACCTTGTTAAAAGTTTTGGTGATAAACAAGTTTTAAAAGGTATAGATTTTGAAGTTGCCAAAGGTCAATCTTTGGTAATCCTTGGTGGCTCTGGCTCGGGCAAATCAGTTTGTATCAAAGTTATCGCTTCGTTAATGAAGCAAACTTCTGGAAGTATTAAAATTGATGGAGAAGAAATTTCACAAATTGAAGGAGCAGCTCGTGATCAATTAATGGGGAAATTTGGTTTTTTATTTCAAGGCGGCGCTTTATTTGACTCACTTCCCATCTGGGAAAATATCGCATTTCGTTTGCTTAATTCCAACAAGATGAACAAAAAACAAGCCAAAGAAATTGCAATTGAGAAGTTACAATCGGTTGGTCTTGGCTTGAAAGTTGCCGATCTTTATCCTTCTGAACTATCTGGCGGAATGCAAAAAAGAGCGGCTCTTGCTAGAGCCGTTGCTGCTAAGCCAGAAATTATTTTTTTTGATGAGCCAACCACAGGTTTAGATCCAATAATGGCGGATGTGATTAATGATTTAATTATAAAAAATTCTAAAGAGCTTGGCGCAACTACAATCAGCATCACCCATGATATGCATTCAGCCAGAAGAATCGCTGATAAAATTGCTATGCTTTATGAAGGAAAAATAATTTGGTTTGGTGATGTCAAAGATATCGACAATTCTGGCAATCCTTATGTTGATCAATTCATCAACGGTCGCAGCACGGGACCAATTAATTTCTCTGTCAAATAATTTTTTATCTCTCCTCTAATTTTTATCAACTTACAAATAATTTATGATCAAAAGAAATAAAATCGCTTTAATTGGTGCTGGCAATATTGGCGGCACTTTGGCTCACTTAATTGGCTTGAAAGAGTTGGGTGATATTGTTGTTTTAGATGTTGCTAAAGGCACTGGCCAAGGTAAGGCTTTAGATTTAGAACAATCTTCAATTGTTGAGGGTTTTAATTCAAACATAATTGGCACTGATAATTATGAAGATATTGCCGGATCAGATGTTGTAATTGTAACTGCTGGTATTGCTAGAAAACCAGGAATGAGCCGTGATGATTTGATGGCAACTAATACAAAAATTATTTCTCTAGTCGGAGAAGGAATAAAAAGACACGCGCCAGATGCTTTTGTGATTGTTATCACTAATCCGCTGGATGCGATGGTTTATGTGATGCAAAAAATCACTGGCTTTGCACCAAATAAAGTGGTGGGAATGGCTGGAGTGCTTGATTCAGCAAGGATGAGCTTGTTTCTAGCGCGTGAATTTAATGTTTCCATCGAAGATGTTAACGCCTTTGTTTTGGGTGGCCACGGCGATACTATGGTGCCGTTAGTCCGCTATTCTTCAGTTTCTGGAATCCCAGTTCCTGATCTAATTGAAATGGGTTGGACAACTAAAAACAAAATTGACGAAATTGTGCAACGCACCAGAGATGGAGGCGCTGAAATCGTTAAACTTTTAGGCAATGGTTCTGCTTATTATGCTCCCGCATCTTCAGCAATTGCAATGGCAGAAAGTTATTTAAAAGATAAAAGAAGAATCCTTCCAGTTGCTGCTTATTTGAATGGTGAATATGGCGTGAAAGGTTTGTATATAGGTGTTCCAGCAATTATCGGTAAAAATGGTGTCGAAAAAATTGTTGAAGTAAAACTAAATTCTGCCGAAACCACAATGTTCAATCGCTCAGTCGAAGCGGTTAAAAAATTGGTTGAGGAAACAAAAATATAATATTATCCATAATAAAAAATCCCAAACTAGACTGGCTCAAAAGATTCCAAAATTCAAGCAATCAAACAATATTTAAGCACAAAATGGGGCGTTGCGCCTAAAGGTTTATAATTTTTTTATGTAACTTAAATTTGTATAATTTATGAAAATTTTCATATCAATTTTTGTCGTATTCTTACTTTCTTCCTGCTCAATATTCAGCAACAAAGACACTGCTGGCAAATTTCCAATTTACGGTAACTGGTGTGGACCGAATCATCCTAAGGCCAGAACCAATCCTGATCCAATTGATCGCACTGATTTGGCTTGTCAGCATCATGATAAATGCTATGAGAAAAACGGTTATTTGAACGCAACTTGTGATGATAATTTAATTACTGAGCTAAAAAGTTTTATCCCTGATAATGAAATTGAGGCGGTGGTTAGAAAGACGATTATTTCTTATTTTTGGCGGTCACCAAAATTATAGCTTGATAATAACAGAGCCAAACCCTAAAATGCCCACTCTTTTCAGCCAATCCCAAATTTAGTTTAGATATGACAAATGAGACAGCCGCTCGCGGCGACTCGTTATCATAACTCGATAAAATAAAAAATAAATTTTGTTATGAATATACACGAATACCAAGCCAAAGAAATTTTAAAAAAATATGGAGTTCCAGTTCCAGAAGGTTATCCAGCTTTTACTGTTCATGAAGCATTTGATGTTGCGACTCAATTAAAATCAGCGGGACACACAGTTTTTGTGGTGAAAGCCCAAATTCACGCTGGTGGAAGAGGCAAGGCTGGTGGTGTAAAAGTTACTAAGTCAGTCGAAGAAGCCAGAGAAAAAGCCGCTGAAATTCTTGGCAAAACTTTAATTACTCATCAAACTGGCGCTGAAGGAAAAGAAGTTAAAAGACTTTATGTTGAAGCTGGTTCGAATATCAAAAAAGAATATTATTTGTCAGTTGTGATGGATAGAGCAACCAAAACCATTGTCTTTATGGTCTCAACTGAAGGTGGAGTTGATATTGAGGAAGTTGCAGCTCTCACCCCAGAAAAAATTATTACCGTTAAAGTTGATAAAGCCTGCGGTATTCAAGGATTTCACGCTAGAAAACTAGGTTTTGCCCTTGGTTTTAGCGGTCATTTATTAAACAAATTCACCAAAATCGTTTTTGCTCTTTACAAAGCATTTAATGAAACTGACGCCGCACAAATCGAGATCAATCCTTTGGTTGAAACTGCCGAAGGTGATTTGATCGCTCTTGATGCCAAATATAATTTTGATGACAACGCTCTTTACCGCCATCCAGAAATTCGTGAATTAAGAGATTTGGATGAAGAAGAGCCGCTTGAAATTGAAGCTTCAAAATACGATTTAAATTATGTGAAGATGGATGGCAAAATTGGTTGTATGGTCAATGGAGCTGGTCTTGCAATGGCAACGATGGACATCATTAAGCTTTATGGTTCTTCCCCAGCCAACTTTCTTGATGTTGGCGGTGGTGCAACTCGTGAAAAAGTGACCGCTGCTTTCAAAATCATTCTATCGGATCAAAATGTGAAGGGAATTTTGGTGAATATTTTTGGTGGAATTATGCGTTGCGATATTATCGCTAATGGTATTTTGGAAGCTGCCAAAGAAGTTCATCTATCAATACCTTTGGTAGTTAGATTGGAAGGAACTAATGTTGATTTAGGCAAAGAAATTTTAGCTAAATCTGGATTGGCAATTATTTCAGCGAACGATCTAGGCGATGCTGCACAAAAAATTGTTGCCGCAGTCAATCATGAATCCAGCCTTAACAGTCTACCACTTTAATCCATCAAAATTGTAAATTAGATAAACACTATGTCAGTATTAGTTAATAAAAATACCAAAGTTATTTGCCAAGGTTTTACCGGATCTCAAGGCACTTTTCACTCTGAACAGGCCATTGCTTATGGAACGCAAATGGTTGGCGGAGTCACTCCGGGAAAGGGTGGAACACTACACCTAAACCTACCAGTTTTTGATACAGTATACGATGCTAGAAAAAAAACTGATGCCAACGCTTCAGTAATTTATGTTCCACCTCCATTTGCTGCAGATGCAATTTTGGAAGCAATTGACGCTGAAATTGAATTAATCATTTGTATCACCGAAGGTATTCCAGTTCTTGATATGTCACGAGTTAAAAAAGTTTTGTCTGGCTCAAAATCAAGATTAATTGGTCCAAACTGCCCAGGAATTATCACTCCAGGCGAATGCAAAATTGGTATTATGCCAGGACACATCCACCAAAAAGGTAAAATTGGCATTGTCTCCAGATCAGGAACTTTAACTTATGAAGCCGTGCACCAAACCACTAAAGCTGGTCTTGGTCAAACTACCTGTATTGGTATTGGTGGTGATCCAGTTAACGGCACTAACTTCATTGATTGTTTGGGAATGTTTTTGGCTGATCCAGAAACGCAAGCAATGATTATGATTGGCGAAATTGGCGGAGCTGACGAAGAAGACGCTGCACAATTTTTAAAAGATGAAGCCAAAAAAGGTCGCACAAAACCTTGTGTTGGTTTTATCGCTGGTAGAACTGCGCCAGAAGGCAAAAGAATGGGTCATGCTGGTGCAATTATTTCTGGTGGAAAGGGTGGTGCAGAACATAAAATTGAAGCAATGAAATCAGCTGGCATTATTGTTTCTGAAAGTCCAGCCACACTTGGCGAAACTATGCTTAGTATCCTAAAGTAGTTTGTCTCTTACCTAACCGTTAAATATATAGCCACTATGAACGACAGAAAAAAAGCCCTAGACGCTGCATTAGCACAAATCGATAAACAATTTGGCAAAGGCTCTGCCATGAAACTTGGACAACGACCAGTCGTTGATGTTGATGTTATTCCTTCTGGCTCCCTAGCTTTGGATTTGGCATTAGGAATTGGTGGATATCCACGCGGCAGAATCATTGAAATTTATGGTCCAGAAAGTTCAGGAAAAACCACTTTAACTTTGCATGCTATTGCTGAAGCTCAGAAAAAAGGACTTTCTTGCGCCTTCATTGATGCCGAGCATGCTTTTGATCCAACCTATGCTAAAAATCTAGGAATCGACACTGATGAAATGATTATTTCTCAACCAGATAATGGTGAGGCTGCTTTAGAAATTACTGATACTTTAGTTCGCTCTGGTGCGGTTGATTTAATTGTTATCGACTCAGTCGCTGCTCTAGTTCCGCAAGTTGAATTGGAAGGTGGAATGGCTGATAATCAAATGGGTTTGCAAGCTCGTTTAATGAGTAAGGCACTTAGAAAATTAACTGGCTCAATTTCTAAAACCAATTGCACAGTTATTTTTATAAACCAAATTCGTATGAAAATTGGCGTGATGTTTGGCAGTCCTGAAACTACTAGCGGAGGCAACTCTCTCAAATTTTATGCCTCAGTGCGCTTAGATATTAGAAGGGGTGCACAAGTCAAAGATAAAGAAGATATTTTGGGTAATGAAACTAAAGTTAAAGTTGTAAAAAACAAAGTTGCGCCACCTTTTAAAACTGCAGAGTTTGAAATTATTTATGGCGAAGGTGTTTCTAAAATTGGTGAAGTTATCGATTTGGCAACTGCTCACGATATCATTGAAAAATCTGGTTCTTGGTATGCTTATAAAGGTGCTAAAATTGGTCAGGGCAAAGAAAATGTTAAGGAATATTTCAAAGCCAATTCAAAAGTTGCTGATGAAATTGAGGCTTTGGTTAGAACAAAATTGGGAATCAGTAAAGATAAAAAAGCTACTGAAAAAGCCGAAAAGCCCAAGAAAGAAAAAAGCGAAGAATAAATATTAGTCGCAAATCGTCTTTGAATCAAAACCTGTTTTGATAAAAAAGCGACAAAGTATTATTTTTTTACAATCATATGCACCCGTGGCTCAACTGGATAGAGTACTTGACTACGGATCAAGAGGTTGCAAGTTCGAATCTTGCCGGGTGCACCATCCGCTTTTGCTTAGACACTGTTAGCTAATTAATTTTATCTTATATTTTGCCCTATTTTTGCTCTTTTTTTCTTAAATTTTTTTAAAATATTCCTGATATTCCAAAAAAGTTTAAGAAAAAATCACTAAAAATATGCCAAAATCTAAGGCAAAATATGAGGCAAAATTAATTAGCTAACAGTGTCTGTGACAGCAAGATAAATAAAATTTATAACAATGAATAATTAAATATTATGACTCAAGAACTGCCCCTAATGCGCAAAGCAACTGCTGTTTGGTTAGTTGAAAACACAGCTTTAACTTTTAATCAAATCGCTAATTTTTGTGGACTTCACGAATTAGAAGTGCAAGGAATCGCTGACGGTGATGTGGCATCTGGTATTATTGGGCAAAACCCAATTAATTCTGGACAACTAACCAGAGAAGAAATTTCTCGTTGTGAAAATAACCCTAAAGCTGATTTAGCCTTGAAGCAGTCTGCATCAGATATTATCAAAGCTTCAGCTAAGAAAAAAACTGGCAAATATACGCCAATTGCCAGAAGAAGTGACAAGCCGGATGGAATTTTCTATTTATTAAAATATTATCCAGAAATCACTAATGCCAAAATCAAAAAATTGATTGGTACAACAGATCAAATGATCGATTCTATTCGTAATAAAACTCACTGGAATATGAAAAATCTTAAGCCTCGCGATATTGTTTTGCTTGGACTTTGTAGCCAATCGCAATTCAATGATGTTTTGTTAGTGCGCGAGGTTGAGGATGGTGAATCTTCGACTAAAAAATCAACTAAAAAGTCTGTTTAAATATGTCTGTCCAAATCAGAAAAATTGCTCCATCTTTCAGCGCTATTTGTGATGACGGATCTAATATTGAACTAAACGAGCTTAGAGGCAAAAATGTTGTCCTCTATTTTTATCCAAAAGATGATACCCCCGGTTGTACAATTGAGGCGCAAGATTTTACTAAAAATATTGAAAAATTTGTTGCTTTAAACACTGTGGTTTTAGGAGTCTCCAGAGATTCAATCAAAAGCCATTGCAACTTTATTCAAAAATATAACTTAGCATTTAATTTAATTAGCGATGAAGATGGTGAAATTTGCTTAGCTTATGGAGTTCTAAAAGAAAAATCGATGTTTGGTAAAAAATATTTAGGAATTGATAGAAGCACTTTTATCATCGATAAAAAAGGAAATGTCGTTGAAGTTTGGAACTCGGTGAAAGTCAACGGACATGTTGATAAAATTCTGGATTTTTTAGGTAAGTTAGAAAATTAATTGTATCAATTCTTAACTCTACCCCACTCCAATCTCGCTCAAAAATGCTTTTTCTAAACTCTCTTCAGAGTGCTTAGCTCTAAATTCTTCTGGCTTTCCAACAAAAACAATTTTTCCATCACTTAGAATTGCAATACGATCACAAATTTCATCAATGTCAGAAAGAATGTGTGAGCTAAAAAATATAGAATTTCCAGCTTTTTTATAGTTTATTAATTGTTTTTTTAGAGCAATTCTTGCTCGTGGATCAAGCCCGCTCATTGGCTCATCCAAAATAATTAATTTTGCTTCACTCAAAAAAGTTCCGAGCAATCCTAGTTTTTGAGTCATTCCTTTGGAATATTTTGATATTCTCAAATTCAATGCACTCACATCTAAATCAAGAATTTTTGCAATTTCTTCAGCTTTTTTTAAATCAAATTTCTTTTTATGAAAACCAGTTACAAATTTTAGAAATTCTGTACCTTTTAATTGATTGGATGGTTGGAATTTTTCTGGCAAATAAGCCATATCTTTTCTGGCTTCAGGTAAGATTTTATCTACTCCAAAAATTTCTATGCCACCACCATCATGCTCTAAAAGATCAATGATGATTTTGATCAAAGTAGTTTTACCAATTCCGTTTAAACCAACGAAGCCAAAAATTTCATTATCCAAAACTTCAAGGCTGACATCATTTAAAACCATTTTTTTACCAAAGGCTTTGAAGACATTTTCTACTCTAATTGGAACTGCGCTCATATTTTAAATTAAGATTTTTGTTGTTTAAGAAGATAGGGAATTTGTAAACAGGTGAAAATAATTGAAATTGGTAAAATGCCAAACACTTTAAATTGAACCCAAAAATCGGTTGAGAAATTCCGCCAGATCAACTCATTTAAAATAGCTAAGAAAATAAAAAACCCCGCCCAACGCAGTGAAAGGTGAAGCCAAGCGTGATCGTTAATTTCAAAGGCGCTTCCAAGTAGCGTTTTAAGTAGAGGTTTTTTAGAAAAATAACCAAATAATAAAATTGCTGCAAATAATAAATTTACTAAAGTTGGTTTTATTTTAATAAAAATTTCATTACCAGAAAAAATAGTTAAAAATCCAAATAGTCCAAGCACCAAGGCAGAAAACAGGGGCATTTTAGCAATTTCTTTGGTAAAAATATAATTCATTGCCAAAGTTATAAAGGTGATCAGAACCAAGGTGATTGTTGCTGGAATTATTGGCTGAGGGCTGTTTGAGGTTTTGTAAATTAGAAAAAAAACCAAGAGCGGCAAAAAATCACAGATGAATTTTAAAGTGGATTTTACTTTTCTATTTTCCATCTTGCTGCTCCGCGCCTTCTTTATTATCTTGTAATTTTTTATCGGCTAAGGATTTTTTAATTTCATCAGCCTTTTTAACATTGGCAATAATATTGATGCTTTTTGATGATATTTCTACCAAATTATCTTTTATCTTGTCTGGGGCAAGACGATTTCCTAGGCTGTCAGGCAGGCTTTTATTGTAGAATAAGCCGTAATATAAAATGACTGCCACTCCAACAATACGAAAAATTGGGTTGCGAATTAGTTTTTGCATATCCTTAAAGATTCTTCTAATTGATTTTTTGTGATTAATCCAGATCTGATTATTTTGACACCGTCTTCTATTTTCAAAACTGTTGAGGCTATTTTATGAGTACAAACTCCGCCGTCAATTATTAAATCAATTTTCTTTTTAAAATATTGCAAAGATTTTGTAAAGTCAGTTGCTGCGGGTTGACCGCTTGAATTGGCGCTAGTGGCAGCGATTATACCATCAAACTCATTTAATAATTCTTGGCAAAATTTATGATCTGGAATTCTAAGACCCAAATTCTGATCATTATTATTTAATAGCGAAGAGACATTATTTTTATGATCAGCATTGGTTATTTTTTGTAGTATTAAAGTGATCATTCCGGGCATAAATTTCTCAGCAATTGTTTCCTCATCTTTATTGAAGTGAAGAAGTTGTTTTGCTATTGCTAAATTTTTTACAAAAATTGCGACTGGTTTTTTCAAATCGCGCTGCTTAATTTGATAAAGCTTTGCAACCGCTATATCACTGGAAGCATTGCAGGCTAAAGCATAAACTGTTTCAGTGGCAAAACAGATTATTCCATTATTTTTTAAAATTTTTGCCGCTATTTTAGAGGCGCTGGGGTCGCTTTGTTTTAAAATCATGATTATTTAAATAGAGTAAAGCTTTGACGATGATGTTGGCAAATGCCAAATTTTTTAATCATCTCAAAGTGATTGGCAGTTGGATAACCTTTATTTTTTTGCCAATTATATTGAGGAAATTGAGTATCTAATTCAGACATAATTTTGTCTCGAGTTTCTTTGGCAATCACCGATGCTGCTGCGATGGAAAGACTTTTTTGATCACCTTTTATAATTGCTCTAGTTATTATCTCGCTTTGATGATTGATGTCTGGAACAAAGTTACCATCAACCAAAACCACATTAGGGAGTATTCTATATTTTTGACACAAATTTTCAAAAGCCAACCTCATTGCTAATTTGGTGGCGCCCAGAATATTAATTTGATCAATAGTTTGTTCATCAACAACTCCAATCCCAAATTTTGCAGTATTTTGTAGCTCCAAAAATATTTCTTTTCTCATTTTTGGTGATAATTTTTTAGAATCGTTAAGGTTTTTAGGATAGTTATTTCTATCCAATATGACGCCAGCTGCAACCACTGGTCCAGACAAAGGTCCTCTGCCGGCTTCGTCAATACCAACCACCAAAAGAAGATTGTTGTGGTTATATCTATCATATTCTTCTTCAATTAAAAAATTTGGTTTTATTTTTGTTGCAATTATCATATCGGTTTGATAGGTTTTTGGGACTTTAGTTTTTTGATAATCTAACAAAGACATTTTTAAAATGATAAATAAATCTACACTTCATAAATTATTCTCCCCAAAAGCAACTGCTGCAGTTATATTGATAGCTTTAGTTGCTGCTGGAGCGTATGCTATAATCCACAAGAAAAATTTAAAATCTGATGTGGCAAGTCCAGTGGAAAATGCTGAATTGGCAATTAAACCAACTGGTCTAGATGTGGCACAGCCAGTTAAAAATATTGGTGATGTTGAAAAAGTAATCGCAAAATGGGTCGAAGTTAATCCTGCTGCTATTATTCAGTCAGTGGTAGCGATGCAACAAAAAGCTGCGGAAAAGCAACAAAATGAGGCACAAAAAAATATCTCTTCTAAACAAAGCGAATTATTTAAAGGAAAAAATGATCCAGCATACGCCCCAAAAGGATACGATGTATCAATAGTTGAATTCTTTGACTATAACTGCGGTTATTGTAAAAAAGTCCAAACTTCAGTTGAAGAATTGATCAAACAAGATAAAAAAGTTCGCATCATCTTCAAAGAATTGCCAATTTTAGGTCAATCTTCTGTTGAGCTTTCCAAAGTCTCTATTGCAGTGAACATTGTTTCTGCAGAAAGTTATTTAGGTTTTCATAACGCTATAATGAAAGGAAACCCTAGAACAAAAGAAGACGCTCTGGCAATCGCTAAAGGTTTGGGAATAGATACTAAAAAAGTTGAAAAAGCTTTAGAAAGTAAAAAATCTGAAATTGAAGCGCAAATCAAAACTAATCAAGAACTGGCATCTACAATTGGTATTAATGGAACTCCAGCCTTTGTGATTGGTGAGAATTTGATCCCGGGTGCTCTTGATACAGCTGCACTAAAAGAAAGAGTTGCTACCGAAAGAAAAAAATAAGAGATTTAGTGAGATCCTGCAGAAATAAATTCTGTAGATCCAAGGTCTTGTTTTTCTTGTTTTAAATATTTATTATGAGTTCATTAAATTTAAGTTGATAAATAATGAAAAAATCTAACAAACTGTTCTTACTGTTTTCTATTGCCGCTATATCTTTTGGTGTGGAATCTTGTTTTGCAGCAACAAAATACATAAATATTGCTACCGGTAGTATAACCGGAGTTTATTACCCAGCTGGTGGAGCAATTTGTCGTTTTGTTAATCGTGGTAGAAAAGATCACAACATCAGATGCTCAGCCGAATCCACTGGTGGATCGGTAGCAAACCTGAATGCTCTTAGAAAAGGAACGACTGATTTTGCAATTGTTCAATCTGACTGGCAGTACCACGCCTACAACGGTACTGGTTTTTTTGGTGATCAAGAGCCTTTCAAAAATTTACGTTCAATTTTTTCCTTATATACTGAAACCTTTACTTTGGCAGTTTTAGAAAATTCTGGAATTAAAAAATTGGACGACATTGCTGGTAAAATAGTTAATTTTGGACCTCAAGGATCCGGAATGTATGCGACTATGGAAGTTTTATCCAAGGTGAAAGGGTGGAATAAATCCTCGTTTTCTGGAGTGGTCAATCTTGATCCTTCTGATCAGGTTCAGGCTTTGTGTGATGGTAAGATTGACGTCATGATCTATACTTCTGGAAATCCAAATGGTGTATTGCAAGAAGCAACTCAATATAGCAATCCAAAATGCAAAGTGAAAATCCTAAGCGTTGATAGAGAGTCAATTGATAAATTGATCAAAGTTAATCCTTTCTATGTAAAAGCAATAATACCTGGCGGTATGTATAGAGGCAATCCGAATGATATTGAAACTTTTGGTGTTAAGGCAACGGTTGTGACTTCTAGTCAAATTTCTGATGATGTTGTCTATAATGTAACCAAATCAGTCTTTAGTGATTTTGATAATTTTAAAACTCTTCATCCTGTATTCTCCTCTTTGAACAAAAAAGAGGTAATTAAAGAGGGTAATTATGCCCCACTTCATTCGGGTGCGATTCGTTATTACAAAGAAGTTGGTTTATTGTAACAGAACTTCGCGGCAACAATCTTTTTGGTGCTATCTTCAAAAAATACAAAAAATCCCTCAAAAATCTTATTACTGCGTAAGTCCCGCATAAGGCTGTCTTGGTTTTTCGATCAGCTGACATTGCCCCGCAAGTTCCTGAGGGGTTGTATTGTATATTGATGTGCTGCGGTTATGCGATAAATACAAAACGGTATATCTATTCTTCTTGCTGCTCTTATTATAATATTCAATCGCATCAATAATTGATTTTTCTACCTCTGCTTTTGTTGATTGCAAAATTAAAATACGATAAGAAGAATTAGGACAAAAAATCTCAGTATTAAATTGGGGATCTGATCTAAAAATTCCACATCCAGCTACTAACAAAGGTAATATTGTAATAAACTTTCTCATAATTTTAGTTTGCCTTGACTTGTCCAATATTGCCGAATATTTGTGACCACCAACTTTTTTTTGTACTATAAACCTGTGTATAGTTTTTATCAAAACTAATTGGTTTTTGGTCTTGAAGATCATAGCTTTTGATTTTTTCAACAACATTTTTATTATCAAAAGCAATTGTAATTATTTTGCGATCTAGGATTTCTGGTTTAAAGAATAATAATTTTTTTACATCTTCCGAGTAATAAACCCACAATTCTTTGTGGTCTGATTCAGATATAAAACTAGGATAACCCATAAAATTTAAAGCATCATTTTTATTATTTATTTTTTCCTTTAAAAGTTGGTAATCGGATAGCTCAAAAGAATAGCCTCGTTTTTCAATCTGATTGCAGGATGTTAGGGTGAAAAGACTAATAATGACGCTGAGTAACAATATTAGATGTTTCATTGATTTGATGAAAAGTGAAATGGAAATTAGCAGTTGATTTTATTATTTTGTTGCCTATTATAGCAACTCATTTTTTCCAACCCAAGAAGTTTTATTTACCATGGCAGTTCCTAAAAGAAAGAAGTCTAAATCAAGACGCAATATGCGTAGAGGCAGTAATGGCTCTTACAGCGTTAATCTACCAAATGTTGTAGTTGATGCAACGACTGGAGAATATAAGCTATCCCATCATATTTCTGTTGACGGTCATTACAACGGCAGAAAAGTTGTTGAATTAAGCAAAAAAGTTAGTGAAGTAGCTGAAGCTTCTTAATAACTAGAGTGTGCGTCTTGTTGTCATAATTTATTAAGGGATATTATAGTGACCAAAAAAATCAACATAGCCCTTGATTGTATGGGTGGCG
This sequence comes from Rickettsia typhi, assembly GCA_945903615.1. GTDB lineage: Bacteria > Pseudomonadota > Alphaproteobacteria > Rickettsiales > UBA1997 > JAJTCH01. The sequence continues at coordinate 14,958 of CAMDOL010000017.1, forward strand.
ATGATGCGCCGCGTTCAATAATTGAAGGCGCCAATATAATTGCCTCCTCAAATTCACGGGTTGCTTTCCTACTTTATGGAAATGCCGACCTGATCAATCCAATCTTGGATAATTGCCCAGCTCTTAAAAATAATTCCACCATTTTTCATACTGACCAAGTTATTGCTGCTGATGAGAAGCCTTCGATTGCTCTTAGAAAAGGCTCAAATTCAAGTATGCGTTTAGCTATCAATGCTGTTAAGGATGGCCTTGCTGACGCGGTGGTTTCTGCTGGCAACACTGGTGCTTTGATGGCAATTGCTAAAATTGTTTTAAGGCCGCTTCCTTCTATTGATCGCCCTGCGATTGTTACTTTTATGCCGAATAATAAAAAAACAGCAACAGTAATGCTGGATATGGGTGCCAATGTTGATTGTAATTCTGATGTTCTGTTCCAATTTGCCATAATGGGTAGCGCTTTTGCTAAAGCGGTTTTAAAAATTGAAAAACCTTCAATTGGAATTTTAAATGTTGGTTCAGAAGATTTAAAGGGTAGTGATTCGGTAAAAGCTGCTGCTATTTTGATTAGAGAAAGTGATTTGGCGAGTTCATTTTATGGTTATGTTGAGGGTGATGATATTGCTAAAGGTACGGTAGATGTTGTGGTTACTGATGGATTTTGTGGTAATGTGACTCTAAAGGCGATTGAGGGCACGGCGAAGATGGTATCTAGTGCTTTAAAAGAGGGTTTTAATAGCTCATTTTTGGCTAAAATTGGTTATTTGTTAGCTAGCGTTTCTTTGAGTTCGGCTCTAAGACGTCTTGATCCTAGAAATTATAATGGTGCAATGTTAGTTGGTTTAAACGGTGTAGTGGTTAAAAGCCATGGCAGTGCTGATAAAATTAGCTTTGCTAATGCTGTGAAAGTTTCTATTTCCTTAGTTGAAGATAAAATTAACGATAAAATTATTGCTGAGATTAAATCCGCGACCAACGGCTATCAAGATGAAATTCAAAATAATAGTGAAAAAAATAATGAAAATATTTAACTCTCAAATCCTTTCTTCTGGCTCCTATCTACCCGCCAAAATACTTACCAATTTTGATTTAGAACAAACCGTCGACACTACCAATGATTGGATTGTGGAGCGCACTGGAATTAATCAGCGGTACATTGCAGCTGCAGATGAAATGACCTCTGATATTGGTTATTTTGCCGCTAAAGATGCAATAAAAAAAGCTGGATTAAATCCTGAAGATATTGAGATGATTGTTCTTGCGACCACAACGCCAGATTTAACTTTTCCTTCAACTGCCACAATCATTCAAGCCAAATTAGGTGCTAAAAATGCCTTTGCGTTTGATGTGCAAGCGGTTTGCGCGGGTTTTGTATACGCTTTAAATATTGCGAATAATTTTATTAAAGTTGGGCAAGTTAAAAATGCGGTTGTGATTGGTGCGGATATTTTATCGCGCATTGTTGATTGGAAGGATCGCAATACTTGCGTTTTATTTGGCGATGGCGCTGGCGCAGTCGTGCTATCGGCAACTGAAGATAAAAATTGTGGAATTATTGCCACCAACATTTATTCCGATGGTAGTTTGAGCAATATTTTAAATACTAGCGGCGGCGTTTCATCTTCGCAAAACGCTGGATTTATTCAGATGCAAGGCAAGGAAGTTTTTAAACACGCGGTGGATAAAATGGTTAAGTCGGTGTTTGATGTAATGGATAAATCTGGTTTAGAAGTGAAAGATATTGATTGGTTAATTCCTCATCAAGCCAATGCCCGCATACTTCTATCGGTTGCTAAAAAATTAAATTTAGCTGAAGAAAAAGTGATTATGACCGTTGCCAGTCACGCCAACACTTCTGCTGCTTCCATTCCCCTAGCGTTAGATTTTGCTTTGCAGAATAATAAAATTAAAAAAGGTGATATAGTTGTTTTTGAAGCTCTGGGCGGCGGTCTTACTTGGGGTGCGGCGGTTACTAGATGGTAATTATTTTTGGTTCACGACAACTGAAGAGGAGATTTTTTTATAATCCCTAAAAGTAATTTATAAAAATTTTCTCTACGATAATTATACCGAAATTCACACTCTTTTAAATGCGAATAAAAAGTCTCTTTGTGGATTCCTCTAAATCTAGGGCACCTTGAAAAAATTAGAATTTTTTGTGGAATTTGCAGGAAGAGTAATTTTTTCTAAGGTGCCCTTATGCGAATAGCTTTGAATATTTTGTTTTATATTTCTTGAATTAAAACTTCCATCCATTACGCACAAAATGGCATTTATAGCCATATGGATACTTCTCCAAATAATTTTGATGCTCAGCTTCGGCCTCATAAAACTCGCCAGCCTTTTCAATTTTAGTTACAACCGGGGCTTTAAAAACCCCAGATTTATTCGCCTGATCAAC
>CAMDOL010000018.1 GCA_945903615.1 Rickettsia typhi
GAAGACGGCTCGTGCCCGAGATTTCTTGCTCCCCAAAAAGAACTCTGGGATGAGCAAAGCTCATGCCCGTTTTCGCTAAAAACGATTATTAATCGTTTTTTTAACGCTCAAACCTCATAAAACCTAAAAACGCTGTTCGCGTTTTTTTAACTAACACTTCGCCGCTTTTCTCGCCTTCGGCTTGAAGACGGCTCGTGCCCGAGAAAAATCACAGATTTTTCTCATAAAACCTAAAAACGCTGTTCGCGTTTTTTTAACGGTTTTATCCAATTTTAATGATAGTCTCACTCAAAAATTCATATGGTGGCACTTCCAAATTTTTTGGTGCCGGGCCCTTTCTAATTCTTGCTGAAGTATCGTATTGCGAACCATGACAAGGGCAAAACCAGCCTTTATATTCGCCTTCACCCATAATTGGGATGCAACCAAGGTGGGTGCAAATTCCAATTGTGACCAGCCATTCTTCCTTCCCAGCCTTAACTCTGTCGCTATCTTTTTGCGGGTCTTTTAGTTCATTTAAATCAACATCCACCGCGGCTTTAATTTCGTCAGCATTTCTTCTTCTAATAAAAACTGGCTTGCCGCGCCATTTCACGGTTTTTTCTTCGCCAACTTTGATGCCAGAAATATCAACTTCAATTGAAGCCAAAGCTGAAACATCAGAAGACGGATTCATCGAATCAATGAATGGCAGAACAGTGCAAACCGCACCCACACCAGCAACAGAAAATGCCGCAGTGGTAATTAATTTGCGTTTATTTTGATCTTTAACTTGATCGTTAGAATTAATATCAGCCATTTAGATTGTTGTAATTTGGAAAAGAAAATCAGAAACAAAGAGCGTTAATAGTAAGGACATTTTACAAATTTATCAAGGTAAAATTTGCTTGCAAAATAAGGCTTTTGATAGCTTAATTAATACTTCCTTAACCAATTCAATTTCAGATGACAATCAACTCAATTAATTCTAAAACACTGCAATCTTGGCTAGAAAATCACAGCACAATTTTGATCGATGTGCGCGAAGTTGCTGAAAATAAAACCGCCCGAATTAAAGAAGCAACTTTGATTCCGCTGGCAACAATTAATATAAATAATTTGCCGCCATTAGCCGATAAAAAATTAGTCATTCACTGCAAATCCGGCAAAAGAAGTTTTGCCGCTTGCCAGCTTCTTTTGGCGCAAAATCCTAATTTAGAAATTTATAATTTAGACGGCGGAATTGAATCTTGGATCGCTGCTGGCTACGAAATTCAAACTAATTAAAATATGCAAATTCAAACTTTTTTTGATCCAAACACTTTTACCGTTTCTTATATAGTAATTGATAAAACAACCCAAAGCTGTGCTATTATTGACTCAGTATTGGATTACGATATTTTTTCTGGTCGAGTAAATCATCAAAGCGCTGATAAAATAATTGCTTTTGTAGAACAAAATAATTTGCAAGTGGAATGGATTTTAGAAACCCATATTCACGCCGATCACCTAACTGCTGCGCGCTATATACAAAATAAATTAAGTGCCAAAAAAACTCCAAAAATTGCCATTGGTGAGGGAATTTTTGCGGTGCTAAAATACTGGGTTGAGGCTTATAATATTGATGATGAGGTTGCTATTGACGGCTCTGGGTTTGATCACATTTTTAAAGATGGAGAAAATTTTACGATTGGAAATTTAAAAGCAAAATTCTTGACCAACCCAGGACACACGCCAGCTTGCGGCAGTTATTTGATTGATAATTCTATTTTTGTTGGCGATTTAATGTTTATGATGGATCTTGGAACTGGTCGCGCTGATTTTCCTGGCAGCAACGCCACGCAACAATTTGCATCGCTACAAAAAATTCTTTCTTTGCCAGAAAATACCAAGGTTTTTACCGGTCACGATTATCCAAAAGATGGTGAAGAACCAAAATGGCAAAGCACAATTCTTGAACAAAAAACCCATAATGTTTTTGCTAAAATCACTAGCGCTGAAGAATATATCAAAGCCCGAGAAGCAAAAGACAAGACTCTTTGCGTACCAAAATTATTATTTCCGGCTATTCAAATTAATTTACGCTGCGGCGATTTGCCAATTAAAGAAAAAAACGGCGTGAGCTATATAAAAATTCCACTCAATTTTAAGGCAAAATTAATTAGCTAACAGTGTCTAGCAAAAAATTCAGTGATTTTCACCGCAACATTTTTGCTAATTCCTTTCACTCGCATCAAATCTTCCACAGCCGCCTGTTTAATTGCCACAACCGATCCAAAGTGGTTGAGAAGCAGGGTTTTTCTTTTGCTCCCAATATTAGGAATTTCATCCAACTCAGATTTGGTCACTGATTTGGCACGCCGCGCGCGGTTGAAGCCGATTGCAAAACGATGCGCCTCATCGCGCAGTCGTTGCAAATAAAACATAATTGGTAGATTTTTTTCTAGGGTAAAACTGTGGATATAACCGCAAGGTGTGGCGTCGTCAGATATTTTTTCTTGGCAATGTATTGTATTTTTGATTTGGTGAAACCATTCTTCGCCAGCATTTCTGTTTTCTCCTTTTGACATTGCTACAAATCTTATATCAACTCCCAGATCAACAAAGACTTGACTTGCGGCATTTAATTGTCCTTTTCCACCATCAATAATAATTAAATCTGGCACGATATTTTCTTCCGATTTTTTAAATCGACGCTGCAAAACTTGCCGCAAAAAACTGCAATCATCTTTTTTATCCAGCCCATCAAGTCGGATCGTAAATTTGCGATAAGCACTTTTGATAAAACCTTCCAATCCCGCAACTACAAAGGCTCCAACTACAAATTGTCCGCTAGTGTGGCTGTTGTCATAAATTTCAATTCGCTCAGGAATTTTGGGCAAATCAAAAAGTTTTTTTAACTCCACCAACATTTCTTTATCTTTAATTTGGCTAGTTAATTTTTTGTCTAATTCTGCTTTGGCGCGCTTTAAATAATCTTGAAGAAGGTTGAATTTATTGCCTTGTTTTGGGATAACAATTTTATCATTTTGATTGATTGGCTCGTGACTCACTATAATTAAATCCGGCTTTTCTTGCTCATTATAAAACTGCTCTAAAAAACTTTGCATAATTTCTGCTTCCACATCATCGTCGCCAATGCTTAAAAAATAAGGATTAAAGCCATAATTATTACCATTTCTAAAAAATGACACAACTATGCAAGCTAAATTTCCTTGCTTTACCAAAGCAATAAAATCAATGTTCTCATCACTTTGTAAATGAATATTTTGTTTCGCTTGAATTGTTGACAAAGCCTTGATGCGATCACGAAGAACGAGGGCTTTTTCAAATTCCAAATCTTCACTATAGACTTGCATTTTTTTGGCCAAATCTTCTTGCAGATGCGCTTTTTTTCCGCTTAAAAAGTTTAAAACTTCTTTGATCAACTGCCCATATTCTTTTTGGTCAATCAAATTAACACAAGGTGCGCAGCATCTTTTGATTTGATATTCCATACAAGGCCCACGGTTAGATTTTTGGCGGCTTTTAAACTCGTTATCCGAACAACTTCTTAAAAGAAAACTTTTTTTCAAATAATCAATAGTTTCATAAACGGCACTGTTATTGGCAAAAGGACCAAAATATTTTCCTTTGATATTTTTTTTGCCGCGATGTTTGGAAATTGAAGGAAAATTGTGAGTAGTATCAACCAAAATATTGGCAAAAGATTTGTCATCGCGCAGCAAAATATTATAGCGCGGCATTAATTTTTTGATTAGATTGCACTCAAGCAAAAGTGCTTCATCTTCGGTGTTGGTGATGGTTAGGTGAATTTTGGTGGCAACAAAAATCATCCGGCGAATTCGGCTATTATGGCGGCTATTATCCAAATAACTTTTGAGACGATTATTTAAATTCTTGGCTTTGCCTACATATAAAACTTTGTCAGCATCATCTAAAAATTGATAAACGCCAGAATCCTTTGGGGCTTTATTGATTTGTTCTTTTAGTTTTTCAAACATTAAATTGTTGTAGATTTTTTAAGGCTGGTTGGTAGAGTTGCTTACAGCTTTTTAACAAGTAAATTATACCAAATCCTCTAAAATCAATCAATATAATTAATCATCGACTTACGCTTTACATATGGGGAAAATAATCACATTTTTTAATCACAAAGGCGGTGTTGGAAAAACTACTCTGGTTCACAATCTTGGTTTTATTTTGGCTGATAAAGGTTACAAAGTTTTGCTAATTGATGCCGATCCTCAAATGAATTTGACTGCGGCAATGTATGGACTTTCAACCAGTATTGATTATTCAACCGATGAGGAATCTAAATGGAGTGAAAATGTCAAAAAATACATATCAATATCCGAATATTTAGATATTGAATTAAAAGGTCAAGAATGTAGAAAGGAAATATTTAGAGCCGCCTCACCAAAAAATAATAATGGTTTTGTTGATTTGGTTTCTGGAGCAATAAATTTATCCAATATTGAAGCTGATCTTTATGGAATCATTAAAAATAAAAATGAATTCACCAGTGAAATACCTCACAAATTTGAACAATCAATTAAAAAACAAAAAGCAGTCTACGATTTTATTTTAATCGATACATCACCAAGCGCCAGTAGCATTATTAATGCTTTAATAATGATGCTTAGTGATTATTTTATTGCTCCAGTTTCTCCTTCATTTTTTTCTTTGCAAGCGGTTGATAATTTAAGCTCTATTTTCCAAAACTGGATTAAATTGCTTGGCGATTATCAAACCACAAAAAGCTTCAAAGGACTAAGTTTTCAACCAAAATTTCTGGGTCTTGTGGTTCAGATGGCAAAAAGATTTAATGGTGGAGCCCAAGCCGAGAAGGAAATAGAAGGAACATCTTTTACAAAATCAGCAGAAAAATGGATAAAAGATGTTAATGAGAGCGTCAGAAGGTTTCAGCAATTTGCAGCACAAAGAGGTATGTCTATTTCGGAAGAGGAGTTTAAAAATATTTTTAATGAATCAAATCCTTTCATAATTGAGAAATGCTGTGATTTTACTCCTCAGTTAAGATCAATCGCAGAGAAAGCTGGTGTTCCAGTTGTTCATCTTAGTCAACCATTGTGCAATAAACATAAAGATTCCAAAACTTCTCAAGTTGATATAACAAAAGAAACTGGGCAATACGCAATATCATTCAATAGCATATCAGATTCTTACAACAAAATTGCCGATGGCTTAACTCGTCTTTTAGATAACAAACAAACCCAAAAATGACAATCAAACCAGAACAATTAGAAGAAATTCAAAGCTTACGCCAAGCTAAATCAACTACAATTCGCCCAGTTTCTGAAGAGTTAGAAGAGATTCTATATCAACCTTTTGAAGTTTTAGATCATGGCTTTGTGCGTGTGGTTGATTATATGGGCAACGATTCTTCCGTGGTGCAAGCCGCTCGCGTTTCTTATGGTGCGGGAACAAAAAAGGTGAATGCTGATAAAGGTTTAATCAACTATTTACTTTCGCATCGCCACACTACGCCATTTGAAATGTGTGAAATTAAATTTCATATCAAGCTGCCAATCTTCATCGCCCGTCAATGGATAAGGCATCGCACTGCTTCAGTGAACGAATATTCGGCGCGTTATTCAATTATGGAAGATGAATTTTATATTCCAAAAGCTGAGTCTTTATCGCCACAATCCAAAGTTAATCACCAAGGCCGCGATGAAAGTCAGCCGCTGAGTTATGAGCAACAAAAGACGGTTTTGGAGCTTCTCAAACAAGATTCGCGCCAATGTTATGATCATTATTTAGAAATGATTAACCAGGATTCCGCCGGCAATATTGTTGACGAAAGCAAAGACGGTTTGGCACGAGAATTGGCTCGGATCAATTTGCCAGTGAATTGCTACACTCAATGGTATTGGAAAATTGATTTGCATAATTTACTCAACTTTCTATTTTTGCGTGCCGACTCTCACGCACAATATGAAATTCGTGAATATGCTAATGTGATGTTAGATATAACCAAAAAATGGGTTCCGCATTGTTATGAGGCTTTCATCAAATATCGCCAAACTGGCAAAGAATTTTCCGGCACAGCCATTGAGGTTTTGAAGAAAAAATTGAAAGGTGAAAAAATCAGCCAAGAAGAAAGTGGGATTAGCGTTAGAGAGTGGGACGAATTAGCCAAAATTTTTGATTTATAAAAATTAGTCATTGGTCTTTTGTTGCTGGTTTTTAGTTGATCCGAGCTCGGTTTTACTAAAAACTAATGACCAAGGACACCTCTAAAAATTCTAATTTTTAGAGGTGTCCCAAAGACAATAACTTACAACCTAATAATTTTATGTTAAGCATTTCACATTTAATTGTCGTTCTAGTCATAATTCTAGTGCTTTTTGGCGCTGGAAAATTGCCGAATGTTATGGGCGATATTGGTAAAGGAATTAAAAATTTTCGTAAGAGTATCAAAGATGAGAATGAAGAAACCAAAAAAATTGACGATCAAAATCAAGATAAAAAACTATAGTGATTACAAAGCCAGCCGAAAAAAGAATTATAGCTACTGAAATTTTAGCTGATGTTGTCAAAAAAACTTCAGGTGATAAAATTTCTATCAATGATTTAATTATTGCAATGGATGGTGGTGGATTTGGCTTAATTATGACCATTTTCTCTCTGCCAATTATTATTCCTCTGCCACCACCATTTCCAAGCTTAATAGCCATTCCGATGGTAGTGTTTTCGTTTCAAATGATGATTGGCTGTAAATCGCCAAAACTTCCCAAAATACTATCTAACCTTTCCGTAAAAAGAAGTGTGTTGGCGACAATGGTTGAAAAATCTTCGCCTTATATCATCAAAGCCGAAAAATTTGTTAAACCAAGATTAACAATATTGAGCTTGGGTTGGTTTCGCCAAATTATTGGCGTTTTTTGTTTCATATTTTCAATGTCAGTTTTGCTGCCCTTGCCACTTTCTAACTTCATTCCCGGAATGGGCGTTCTCATTGCCTCTTTTGGTCTTTTGGGAACAGATGGCTTAATAATTCTGCTCGGTTTGTTTATCGGATCGATGGGCATTGTCATTACAACTTTAGCAGTTCTGCTAGGCGTTGAAGCGCTTCATATCATTAAAGATTGGATTTTACATTTATTTTAAAATGCAAGATAAAGAGCTTCTCATAAAAACTGTGCTTTATCGCTCTCTACACCGAGGCTGCAAAGAAACCGATATTTTGCTAGGAGTTTTTGCACAAAATAAAATTAATGATTTGACAGATGACGAGCTTGAGCTTTATTCAAAGCTGGTTCTAGAAGATGATGTTTTGATTTATGATTGGATTTTACAAAAAATTCCAACTCCAAAAAATTATCAGTTTTTAATCCACAATATTCGCCAATTCCACAAATTGTGATATGTATAAATTCAGCGAAATTTTACTAGATGTTTTAGAAGCAATGGAGTTTCTAACCAGAACTCTCAATTCAGCTGAGCTTTATTACATGGATACCAGCGAGGTTCTGGGCAGAACTATGAAGGAGACTAAATTTTGTATGCTAAATGCAACACTGGATTTGGCGATTGATCTTGAACATAAAATTAATCATCAAATTAATAAGGGTGATTTTGTCGAGCAGATTACTAAAAATTTAAGTATCGCTGCAAAAAATCTTCAATATTTTCCTAAAGAATATAAGATTGCCAGCTTTGCCCATATTGAATCCGAGCTTGATGGGATTGTTGATTTTGTAAAAGAATATTCTTTGAATGCTTATAATTTTATCAAAGATTTTGCATCCGAAGAAAAAAAATTACTCATCAATAAAACTCTCAATATCAAGGCTCGGCGCGCAATTTAATTTATGAATTTCTTAGAAAAACTTTTTCCCAAAAACTCATCAACATTGCCCAACAAACCATCTGCGTTTGATTTTCTTGATCATTGCCGATCTGACCACCAAGAAAATTATATGAAATGGTTTGAAGATGATTATCAAGATTTAAGCTCTGAAGCAAGCCGCAGCGCTGCTAAATATGTTGAAGAATTTGGCTTAGAAAAATACAGCCACAACCCTCATCTTTTGCCAGAATTAAAAGAGGCAATTGCTGATTATTTTAAAAGATGTGAAATTGATTGCACATCTGAAAACATCATTGTGCGAGTTGGAATTTTTGAGTTGTTGCAAGATTTATATCGAAAGATTGGCATCAAAAATGATGAAAAGGTTTTATTTTCTTTGCCAATTTCTGGATATTTTATTCAACAATGTCATGACAATGAAATTGTCGTGGAGTTTTTAAACAGCGATTCTAAAAACGGCTGGAAGATTGATTTCACTGAGTTAGAATCTATTTTAGAGACACAAAAAATCAAAATTTTTTTTCTTAATTATCCAAATCCAATTAGTGGCGCAGTATTAAGCAAAAATGATATTTTTACACTCGCCCAAATCATACGCAAACATAAAGATTTATTAATAATAATTGATGAATCACTCAGAGAATTATTCACCAGCAAAAATTATGAACCACATTCTTTAGCGGCAATCCAAGATATATCCTTACAAATCATCACCATTAACAACTTGAAATGTTATGGTCTAGGTAATTTAGATATAGCCTTTGCATGCCTCAAAAATACAAATATTATTGACAGCTTATCACATAACCACATTAATGTTTCCGAAGGTAATCAACGCATTGCTATATCAGCTCTAAAAATTAGCGAAGACAACCAAAAACATTTAGCCCAAATTACTGAGCAATGTAATCAAAACTCCTCTTTAGTTGCAGAAGAGTTAAAAATAATTAATGAAAATTTGAGCCAAAAGTTTGGCAAAAAAAATGATTTTGTTAAATCAATAACTAACGAATCACAAATCAACAATTCATTATTGTTGCAATTCACTGGAATCAAAGGCAGCAATGCCGGAGTTAGTAATCAAACTTTAGAAACTGATTTGGATATTGCGGATTTTTTGAAGAAAGAAGCAGGAATTGCAATGATGCCCGGACAATGTTGTTTATTGCCTGCAGAGGAAATGATTTTGCGTTTATATTTATTAAAATCAAAACAAGAATTGCAAGCTGGATTCAAAAAAATTAATCAAGCTTTGCTACAATTAAAAATGCTCAGCCGAAGTATTTCAGTATTCAAATCTTCGAAGTTAAACTCTAAAGAGAGCGATAAAGATATTGCCACCAGATAAATAGCCGGCACCATCCCAGCCTTCACTGGGATGGTGCGCTTTAATCAATTAAATTAATCAGCAAAAGACAAATTGTCTTTGGTTTTGCTCATTCTTTTTCTTTCGTTGTTATCCAAATATTTCTTGCGAAGACGCAAAGATTTTGGGGTCACTTCTACTAACTCATCATCATCAACATAGGTAATCATATCTTCCAATGTCAATTCTCTTGGCGGAGTCAAGCGAATTGCTTCATCCGTGCCACTTGCTCTGATGTTGGTTAATTGTTTTCCTCTCAAAACATTAACTTCCAAATCACCAGTTTTAGAATTTTGACCGATGATCATTCCGGCATAAACTTTTTGTGCTGGCTTAATAAAGAGAGTTCCACGATCTTGCAAACCCCACATTGCATAAGCCGAAGCTTCGCCAGCATCGTTAGCAATTAAAGCACCGTTGCGACGAAAATTTAACTCACCTTTGTAAGGCATATAGTTGTGGAAAATTCTATTGATGATTCCAGTTCCTTTGGTGTCAGTTGCAAACTCGCTTTGATAACCAATCAAACCGCGGCTTGGAACCAAAAAAGTAATTCTGGTTTTTCCGCCACCACTTGGGCGCATATCGGTCATTTCACCTTTTCTAATTGAAACTTTTTCAACTACTGAGCCGCTAAAATTATCGTCAACATCGATAATTACTTCTTCGATTGGCTCTAAAATATTGCCGCTTTCGTCTTTTTTAAATAGAACTCTCGGACGCGAAACCGAAAGTTCAAAACCTTCCCGACGCATATTTTCAATCAAAACACCCAGCTGCAACTCACCTCTGCCACCAACTTCAAAAGCGTCATTATTTGCACTTTCTTTTACATTGATTGCCACATTAGTTTCATTCTCAGCAAATAAACGATCACGAATCATTCTGGAAGTAACCTTAGTTCCTTCAGTTCCAGCTAATGGAGAATCGTTCACTGAAATTGTGATCGCCATAGTTGGCGGATCAATTGGGGTGGATTTGATTGGCTCAGTGACCGACATATCACAGAAAGTATCAGCAACTGATGCTTTTTCTAAGCCAGCAATTGAAACGATATCGCCAGCTACAGCTTCATCAACAGCAATCCTTTCAACACCGCGAAAAACTTGCAGTTTAGTCAAACGACCTTGCTCAACAACTTTACCATCCAAATTAATCGCTTTGAAATTCATCATGGTTTTTGCAGTTCCAGAATAAATTCTGCCGGTTAGAACTCTTCCAAAAAATGGGTTGGATTCTAACAAAGTTGCCAACATTGAGAAAGGTGCAGTTTCGTCAAATTTTGGCGGGTTAACATGTTTTAAAATTAGATCAAACAACGGATGCAAATTTTCTCTTGAATCTTTTTCTAAATCATTAACACACCAACCATCGCGACCCACAGCGTATAAAACTGGAAAATCTAACTGTTCTTCACTGGCATTTAAAGTTACGAACAAATCAAAAATTTCATTCAAAACTTCTTCAACCCGTGCATCAGAACGGTCAACTTTATTAATAATTACAATCGGCTTCAAACCAAGAGCCAAGGCTTTTGAAAGCACAAATTTCGTTTGAGGCATTGGCCCTTCCGAAGAATCTACTAAAAGCAACGCACTATCAGCCATTGATAAAACTCGTTCAACTTCACCACCAAAATCGGCGTGTCCAGGGGTATCGATAACATTAATTTTTGTATCTTTCCAAGAAATTGCTGTGCATTTTGCCAAAATGGTAATACCGCGTTCTTTTTCCAAATCGTTACTATCCATAACTCTAGTTTCCACTTGCTTATGAGCGTGGAAAGTTCCGCTTTGCCCAAGCATGGCATCAATTAAGGTAGTTTTGCCGTGATCTACGTGAGCAATAATGGCAACATTTCTGATTTCAGTCATAAGAATAGTATTGGTTAGTAGTTATTAAAAATTTCTTTAATTTTTTCTAAATTATTAGTTTGGGTTAAAGCCAATTTTGCGAGGATTCTCGCTTTCTGCGCGCTTAGATTGCCAGCGCTCAAAAATCCGTATTCATCATCATCAATTTCACCATTTAAAACTACCGTTCCGGCACCTGCTCGCGAACTTTTTATAATTATAATTCCGCTTTTGGCAGCGGCAATTAATTTTGGTAATGCATCTTTATAAAAATTACCGTTTCCCAAACTCGCTACAATAATTGCTGTGCTTTTAGCACTAACTAAATAATCAATAACTCCAGCATCAAATCCAGCATACATCTGAACAATATCAACCTTGGGCAAATGAGAAATTTCAGTGATTTTAAATTCACTATTTTTAGTGTGAATTCTAGTTGGCTGATAATAAATTTGCACTTTACCATAACAAACCTGACCAATCGCTCCAGCATTTGGTGCCCCAAAAGCCTCAACAGCAACGGTATTAATTTTAGCAACATCTCTAGCAGCAAAAATTTTGTCAGCAATAACCACCAACACACCTTTGTTTTGGGCTTGAGAATCTGCCGCCAAAGCCACCGCATTATATAAATTAATTGCCCCATCCGCACCAAGCGAAGTGCTTGGACGCATTGAGCCAACTATTACAACTGGCTTGTTGCTATCAACGACTAAATTCAAAAAATAAGCGGTCTCTTCTAAAGTATCAGTGCCATGAGTGATAACCACACCATCAACATCTTCTTGTGATAATAACTGATTAGTGCGCTGGGCGATTTTTAACCAATCCGCATCTTCAATATCTTGACTGCCAATTGATAAAATTTGTTCAGTTCTAATCTTGGCTAATTTTTTAATACCCAAAACTGATTCAACCAGAGCATCAGCAGAAATTTTAGCAGGAATATAATTAGGTTGATCCGCCGCCAAACCAGAGCCGGCAATCGTTCCCCCCGTTGCTAAAATTGTGATGTTTTTTTGATTGGTCATTTTTTTATGCGGCGATTTTTTTTTCTTCAACTTTTTCTTCGTTTGCCGCTGCAGCAATTTCAATATTTTTCTTCAGTTCTTCAGCAGTAAAAAAATCAATTTCTGGTTTTTCATTATCAGTTAAAACCTTTTTAGAAATTTTCACTTTTTTAACATTTTGTTTAGATGGAATATCAAACATAGTCTCCATCAAAATAGTTTCCATAATCGCGCGAAGCCCTCTGGCACCAGTTTTTCTCAATATTGCTTTTTTGGCAATCTCTACCAAAGACTCATTATCAAATTGCAAATCAACTTTGTCTAAAGCAAAAAGTTTTTGATATTGTTTGACCAAAGAATTTTTTGGTTCCGATAAAATTTTAACCAAGTCATCCTCAGTTAAATCTTGCAACGGAGCAATGATTGGCAGTCTTCCTACCAATTCAGGAATGATTCCAAATTTAATAATATCTTCTGGTTCAGCTTCGGTTAGAATATTCTTTTTTTCTTCGTCATTTTTTTCCCGCACATCGGCTCCAAAACCAATTGAAGAACCTTTACCACGCACCGCAATAATTTTTTCTAAACCCGCGAAAGATCCGCCGCAAATAAATAAAATATTTTTGGTATCAATTTGCACATATTCTTGTTGATTATTTCTTTTGCCGGGCTGCGCTGGAACTGAAGCGACTGTTCCTTCAATAATTTTAAGCAAACCTTGTTGCACACCTTCGCCAGAAATATCACGAGTTCTACCACCCGCCTCACCTTTTCTGGTAATTTTGTCAATTTCATCAATATAAACAATCCCGCGTTGCGCCTTTTCAATGTTATATTCTGCGGCTTGCAACAAACGAGAGATAATATTTTCGACATCATCACCAACATAACCCGCTTCGGTGAGTGAAGTGGCGTCAGCCATGGTGAAAGGCACATCTAAAATTCTGGCTAAAGTTTGAGCAAGCAATGTTTTGCCACAACCAGTTGGCCCAATGACCAATATATTAGATTTGCTCAGCTCAACATCTTGATTGATCAAATTGCTGCCCGAATCAATTCTTTTGTAGTGGTTATAAACCGCGACCGCCAAAACTTTTTTAGCAAAATCTTGCCCAACCACATAATCATTGAGAATATTAATAATTTCAGCAGGAGTAACTTTGTTGCCTTCTTTATTAATTGACGGAGATTTTTTGCTGTCTTCTTTAACAATATCTAGGCAAAGTGAAACACACTCATTACAAATAAAAACATTTGGCCCAGCGATTAATTTTTTGACATCACTCTGATATTTGCCACAGAATGAGCAGCAGATTGTATTAATTGTTTCTTTAGACATTTCTTTTTTCCATAATTTTATCAATTAGACCAAATTCTACCGCCATTTCTGGAGTCATAAAATTGTCGCGTTCCATTGATTTTTCAACTGTGTCAAGGCTTTGACTGGTGTGTTTAACATATATTTCGTTGAGTCTTTTTTTCAATGCCAAAGTTTCACGCGCGTGAATTTCAATGTCAGTTGCCTGACCTTGATAACCGCCTGAAGGCTGGTGGATCATAATTCTTGAATTAGGAAGTGAAAATCTTTTGCCCTTGGCACCAGCTGCTAAAAGCAACGAACCCATAGAAGCTGCTTGTCCAATGCACAAAGTGCAAACATCTGGCTTGATATATTGCATCGTGTCATAGATCGCCAAACCAGAAGTGACAATGCCTCCTGGGGAATTAATGTATAAGTAAATATCTTTTTTTGGATCTTCAGATTCTAAAAACAACAATTGCGCCACAATCAGAGTGGACATTTGATCCTGCACTTGACCGCTAACAAAAATAATTCTCTCTTTTAAAAGCCGCGAATAGATATCATAAGATCTTTCACCACGATTGGTTTGTTCAATAACCATCGGCACTAGGTAGCTGGCAGTATCCAATAATTGTTCAGTCATTTTGGAGATTTTAAATTGATTAAAATCAGAACTTAAGCGAGGCGAAGTTTTGCGTAAGTTCTAAAAAAGGATCGAGGATAGTAAATCAAGCTGCCCAAGAAAGCAACACCAAATCATCACGGTTAACCAGCTCCTCTTGGTTATTTTTGCCAATCAATAAGCTAGCTGCTGAAGAATTATACTTGGCAATTCCATTGGCTAGATGCCTGCCATTTTCATCTTTGATAAAAATCACATCACCTTTCTTGAACTCACCATTGACCCGCACAACGCCAACTGGCAATAGGCTTGCGTTCTTCATCAACGCTTTAACAGCGCAATCATTTATAATTGCTTCACCATTGGCATTTAAGCAATCCGCTATCCATTGTTTTTTAGCACTAATTTTTTTGCCCTCTGCTTTAAAAAGCGTAAATTTTTTGCCAGCTTCAATTCCTGCAATTGGATTTTTATTAAGTCCGCTGGCAATTATACAATTACAACCCAAATTAAACGCCATTTTCGCTGCTTTAATTTTAGTGATCATTCCACCAGTTCCAACATCTGATCCAGCCCCACCTGCCATTGCTTCAATTTTTTCATCAATGTTTTCAACTAGAGAAATGAATTTGGCATCTTTATGAGTCTTGGGATTTTTATCATAAAGCCCATCAATATCAGAAAGTAAAATTAATAAATCCGCCACCGCAATTTGAGCAATACGCGCCGCGAGTCGATCATTATCGCCAATTTTAATTTCTTCCACCGCAATAGTATCGTTCTCATTAACAATAGGAATAATGTTGTTGGCAAGCAGAGTGCGAAGAGTATTTCTGGTATTTAAATATCGATTACGATCCGCAGAATCATCACCAGTGATAAGAATTTGTGCCACACTTAAACCAAGTTTATCAAAACAAGTTTGATAATTCGCCATCAGAGTAATTTGTCCAATCGCTGCTGCCGCTTGCTTCTCTTCAAGTTTTAGTTTATGCACCCCCCTCGCTCTGTGCTTGCTATTGCTCGCACAAACGCTTTCCCCCCTAAATAGGGAGGAAGATTTCACCCCCCTCGCTCTGTGCTTGCTATTGCTCGCACAAACGCTTTCCCCCCTAAATAGGGGGGAAGATTGCACCCCCTTTAATTTTGCTTTCCCAAGTGCAATTGCACCAGAAGAAACAATAATAATTTCCTTTCCACTTTTTCTTAACTGCAAAATATCTTTTGCCAAGCTTTTCAGCCAAGCCGCTCTCACCTTGCCATTCTCCACCAAAAGCGATGATCCAATTTTAATGACGATTCTTTTTTTATCTTTTAATGACGATGTGGCGGACATGGAACACTTAAATCGGTTTGAGTTGATAAGGATTTTAAGGTAGCAGTGAGATTTTTTAACGCCGGAACATTCATTCCTTTAATAATTTTTAGACCAGCAAAACTCAAAATATCTTGCGCCATTCTTACGCTGCCATTAGTTTCAGCCAAAATGGAAACTGCTATCGCCCTAATTTCTTCTTCCTCAAATATATTGACCCCAGTTACAGAGCGAGATTTCTGCTTATAATTACCGTAGACTGATTTATATTGTGCTAGTTCACTACCAAATTCATCCTTAATTTCTTGCCCTAAAAACATTTCCTTATCAACATCTACCGTCTTGTTGGGAGATTCCTCATCTTTGGTTAAGCCAGCCACAATAAATTTCATTACTTTTAAAAGATTAGATGCCTCTGGAGATTCTTTTTCCAGATGGATTCTAAGACCATTTTGACGATAATAATCACCAATGCGATGCTGAGTGTGATCAAGCTGATCCACAAGCTCCTGAGCTTTTTCGCCATCCTCATGCTCTAATTTTTCATGCCAGAATCGATGATGATTGTCATTATCAACTTGATTATGATGATCAATAATTCTCCGAATAACATTCTCAACCGTCAATTCAAACCCCCCTTTGTTTTCTGGTTTTTAAAATCTCTTGCTTATAAATATAATTATCAATGAGCGGTAATGGAATTTTTGATAAGCTATCTTTGCCTTTCAAAATATAAACCCCAACCACCCGATTGCTTTTATTCTGATCATCTTCTTTGGTAAGAATTTCCGGACTATCTGCTCCCAAAGATTTGGTTTCAATCAAATCTTCTGGAACACCATTTTTAACCAAACGCGTTTGCACCGCAACCGCTCTTTTCCTAGCTAGCGCATCATTATATAATTTTTTTCCTAATCGATCAGCAGAACCCACAACTAAAATTCTATAATCACCGTTAAGCGATTCTAAATGTTGAAATAATTCTGTAAAAGTTTTGTCTGCTTTGTTATTAAAATTATACAAATCAAGATCAAAATAAATATCGAATCTAGTAAATTTTGGCTCTTTAATTTCAATAATTTTAATTTCTTTTGTCGGTTTTTGATCTTCTAAATATTTATTAATTTCATCATCTAGCCTAAAAAATAAAATTTTACAGCGCGCCATATCCGCTAGTTGCCAAGGCTCTTTCTCTCTTGAGATCCAGCAATCATAAAGCAAGTGTAAGTGTGCTAATTGTATTGGCAGAGTTTGTGTGGCTTTGGGATTATAAAATAATTTGATTAGCTTTTCTCTGGCTAAAGTCGCTTCTTCAATTTGGCTATCATCTAAATCCCACTCTTCGGGAACTTCTGGAAAAATATTTTGATTGTGCGCCGCTTTAATACCCTTGCGTGAAAAATAATCTGAATCACGCCAGTTATATTTGTTGGCTAAATCACGAGAATATTGCAAATATTCCAATGCCATATAACCATTCAAAGTCTCCCGCGCCTTCAATTCTTGCTCACGACTAGCAAGGTCTTGCAAGTTGTTCACGCAAGAAGTTTGAAAAATCAGCAGAAAAATTATGATGAATTTTTTGTTGAACATAATTTTTATAAGTCGCTAGTTGCCAGTTTCTAGTTGCTTGTAATTATACCAATTTTCATTTTAAAAATTGCAAAAGCCAAACTACACATAATTCTTCGGGTTGTTTTATTAATGGGTTGATGCTTACTATATTATCAACCCATTAGTCAAACAATCCGTAATTCTTTATCTTTTTGGTAAAAATTTGCTT
>CAMDOL010000019.1 GCA_945903615.1 Rickettsia typhi
TTTACAAAAATAAGACTTGCTTTTAGTAGTTAGATTCTAATAATCACCCCTCTTCTTATTTCTTTTCTATATCGCGGGGTGGAGCAGCCCGGTAGCTCGTCAGGCTCATAACCTGAAGGCCGTCAGTTCAAATCTGGCCCCCGCAACCAAATCAAAAACCAAATCAAAAAACCAAATCAAAAAATTAATACTTTTAATTAAAACCGCTTTTGATTCAAATTCTTCAACTTGAAATAAGTCAAAATTTATTCAACGAACAATTTAATATCTGCCAAACTCTGGATTGATTTTGAGGTCATATCTTTGCAAGTTCTACCAACCAAACCAGCCAAAACTTTTCCTGAGCCAATCTCGATAATTTCTTTAATGCCCTTGCTTTCTAAATAAAGCATAGTTTCGCGCCAACGCACGGAGCCGGTGATTTGCTTCGCTAAAAGCTCTTTTATTTCTTCTGGGTTAGAAACTTCTTTTGCGGTCACATTGGCGATTAGTGGAATTGTTGGGGTTTTAATGTCGGCTTTTGTTAAGGCAATTCTCATTTCATTTTCAGCATCCAGCATTAAAGCAGAATGGAATGCGCCGCTGACGGGAAGTTCAATAGCGCGCTTGGCGCCTTTGGATTTGGCAATTTCAATAGCACGCAAAATAGCGGATTTAGAACCGCTGATAACAATTTGTCCAACTGAATTATCGTTGGCAATTTGACAAACTTCGTCTTCAGCAGCTTCATTGGCAATTAAATTAGCAATATCCACTTCAACTCCTAAAATTGCCGCCATTGAGCCAACAGTCTTGATCCCACAATTTGCCATAGCATTGCCTCGAACTTGTAAAAGTTCGGCAGTGGTCTTGAGTGATATTGCCCCAGCAGCGTGCAAAGCAGAGTATTCACCAAGTGAATGTCCAGCAACAAAACTGCATAAATCAATAATTTTTTTGCCAAATTCTTTTTCTAGAACTTCCACCAAAGCAATAGAAACAGCCATCAAAGCTGGCTGAGTGTTTTGGGTTTTAGTCAATTCTTCGTTTGATCCTTCAAAAATTATCGTGGAAAGTTTGTAACCTAAAATTTCATCAACAGTTTCAAAAACTTGTTTGGCGGATGCAAAATTATTATATAAATCTTTGCCCATTCCCACAATTTGTGAGCCCTGACCAGGAAAAACGATAGCGGTAGTATTTTTATTATTAGACATACTTTTTTAGAATTGTTAAAAAATCATTTTTAATTTTAGGATTATTAAGTGCAAAAGCAATATTAGCCTCCAGAAAGCCCAAAACATTGCCGCAATCGAAACGAGTTCCGTTATAGGTTTGGTAATAAAACGGATAATCTTTGGCCATCAATTTCATTGCATCGGTCAATTGAATTTCTCCGCCGCTGCCTTTTTGGCATTTAGACAAATAATCAAAAATTTGGGGCTGTAAAATATAACGACCATTAATTGCTAAATTGGATGGAGCATTATCAACGCTTGGCTTTTCAACCATATCAACAATTCTCTGACTGTTTTTATCTGCAGCAATAATGCCATATTTATAAACATCTTTTTGATCAACTGGTGCAACGGAAATAACGCTGGAATTCATCTCATTTTTATTTTGCAAATCAATCATTGATTTTAGAAAGTTAGTTTTATCTAAAATCATTTCATCAGCTAAAATTACCACAAAAGGCTCGTCGCCTATAAAATTGCGGGCGCACCAAACTGCGTGCCCCAAACCAAGCGGCTCTTGCTGTCTAACGAATGCAATTTGACCAGCATTAGGAAGCCAATCCATCACTTCTTTTAATTCAGTTGCTTTACCTTTTTCATCTAATGCTGATTCTAATTCATAAGCATGATCAAAATGATTGTTGATGGCATTTTTATTTCTGCCAGTAATAAAGATAAATTCTTCAATGCCAGCATTTTTTGCTTCTTCAAAAGCATATTGAATGAGAGGCTTATTGGCAATTGGCAACATTTCTTTGGGCATTGATTTTGTTGCTGGCAAAAATCTTGTGCCAAGGCCACCAACTGGAAAAACGGCTTTTCTAATTTTTTTCATTTAGCAATCTGGTTTGATTTTGCGATATATTGTTGAGCGACCAATTTTTAGTTGTTTGGCAACTTCCGATAAATTTCCATCGTAACATTCGAGCAATTTTGTAAATATTTCAGTTTCCAACTCTTCTAAATCTTTACATTGCCCATCCAAGTCAAAAAGATCAATAACGCCATCTTTTTTGCTAAGATATTGTGGTTTTCTTTTAGTTTTGGGAAAACTGTTAGAATTGACAATTTGCGGAAAATGTTCGGGTTGTAAAATTTCTTCATCACAAAGAATAACTGCCCGGAATATATAACTTCTTAATTGGCGGATGTTATCTTGCCAATCAAATCTACACAACATTTGTGTAGATTCGTCACTGAGACCTTTAATTCTTTTATTTTCGTTAACACTAAAATCTCGGCAAAAATTTTCTGATAATGTTCTAATATCATCGATTCCTCGCTCAGATAGGGATGGCATAGAAATTAGAAAAATATTTAAGCAATAATATAAATCTTCTCTGAATCTGCCGTGAATAACATAGCTTTCCAAATCTTGATTAGTAGAAGATATGATTCTAACACGAACATTAGAGTTTAATATGCCGCCAGCATACTCTAAAGTGCCATCTTGAATAAATCGGAGCAATTTGATTTGTATGTTAGGTGTCAAAGTATGGACATTGTCTAAAAACAAAGTTCCGCAATCGGCCTCTCTAATTTTTCCTAAAGATCTTTCGGTTATGCCGTGTTCTGGAGATTTTTCGCAGCCAAATAAAATTATCTCGGCATCAGATTGTTTGAGATATTTACAATCAACAGCGATAAATGGCCTTCCTGATTTTGATCCAGCTCCGTGAATTGCTCTTGCCAAAAGCTGTTTTCCAGTTCCAGATTCCCCCTCAATTAAGATTGGCACATTAGAATTGCAGGCTTTTTTGGCTAAATTAATTGTGGAAATAAAATTTGGGCTAGAGCCAATCAGATCCACAAATGAAACTTGGTGATTGTTTTTGCGTTCTAAATGATAGATTTGTTGCTTAAGATTTTTTTTATCAATCGCACTGTTGATTGCATTCACGACTCTGGCAAATAAATCTTTTTCACCCTTAACAATATAATCCATCGCTCCTAAATTGAGTGCTGAAATTGCATAAGAAACTTCACTTTCCGCCGTCAGAACAATGACCTGCAAATCACCTTTCACATTGGCAATTTGTCTTAAAACTGATAAGCCGTCAACATCAGGCATTGAAAGATCTAGTATCATTACCACTATTTCATTAGGTAAAATGCCATTCATTGGCTTTTTATCAACAAAAAAATCGACCACCTGCCTGCCATTATTCACAGCAATTATATTGTGACCCATATCGCTTATGAACCTTTCTAGCATCCTCACTTGTAAAGGCTCATCATCAACAATCATAATATTTCTAGACATAATAAATAAAGTTAGTTAGTTAAATCCCTCTTATACCATTTCCAATCTATAATGCGTGATATAGGCAAAATATTTTAAGTCAAAAATTATTACAAAAATCGCCTCTGTATCAGGATATACAGCAAGATTTTTGTGATGATTTTTGGCTTAAAAGATGAAGCATATGTCATGGATTATAGGTTGGAAATGGTATTAGCTCGATAAAGTTGGATAATTTTTGCTGCAGTCTCTTCAACCGATCTTTTGGTTACATCAATAACTGGGCAGTTTAATTTGGAAAATAATTTTCTTGATTCGGCAATTTCAATTTTAACCGCTTCAATATCAATATAATCACTCTCAATATCTTTACCCAGAAGAGCTAAACGACTTTGACGAATTTGGATTAATTTTTCTGGATTGATAGTTAAGCCAACAATCAAAGGTTTTTTTAAATCATAAATATTTTCTGGGATTGTTTTGATGTCAACGAAAGGAATGTTGGCGGTTTTATAACCACGACAAGATAAATAAACTGAAGTGGGAGATTTAGAAGTTCTGGAAACCCCAACGATGATTATATCAGCATCATATAAATCCCAGCTTAATTGACCATCGTCGTGGTTGATTGTATAGTTGATTGCTTCCACTCGTGAGAAATAATCACGATCCAACAGATGTTGCCGACCAATGCTATGACTAATGTTTAAACCCAAATAATTAGAAAACTCACTGATGATTCTAGACAAAACCGGAATACAAGGAATCTGCAATTCATAGCAATGATTCTTTAAATTCTCAATTAAACTATCCTCCATAATCGTATAAAGGACTATTCCAGGATTTTTAGTGATTGATTCTTTGACCTTTTCAATTTGACTTTTAGTGCGAATTAACGGCCAAACAAAATCATTAGAATCAACATCCTCAAATTGTGATAAAACCGCACGCGAAACTGAACTCAGAGTTTCTCCCGTGGAATCAGAAATGAGGTGAAGATTGATTATTTTTTTAGAAGATTCTGCCATTTATTTTCCAGTCCTGAGTGGTGGTATGGTCATATCAGCGTTCACAATGATGGTAATTTTTGTTCCTTGTGCAACTCTTATTACAGGCTTTACATCAATTGCGTTACCAACAACTTGCCCAACTGTATCAATCAAAGTTTTGCTCACATCAGTGATAACTTGTGCAGAAGGTTTGCTGGTAGTAGTTGAAGTTCCTGTGCTTGGGCTGGTGGTTATGGTAGCAGATCCACCGCCACTAAGCTTTTCTGCAGCAATGGCACCACCAATCGCTAAAACACTAGTTAAAAGTGAGTTAGTTAAAAGCGCACCATATTTATTATTAATGTCACCTTCAATACCAGCGCGCCCAAATTGATCCGACGCAACAAAGCCAATTTTCAAATCAACACCATCGGGGCGAATCAATCTTGTCCAGTTAATTTCTACCCTGCCCTGCCCGCGCACTATTGCGGTTGAATAATTTCCGTACAATCTTGAACCCTTTGGAATTAAAACATTGCTCCCCGCTTCCGCATAAACATCCCGACTAATTATTCCTCTAATTGAACCAGGAATTTCAGTATTAATCGCCGTTTCCAAAACCGCCGTCATCATCTTACCTTGCATTATGGTGGTGGAGCGATCCTTAACTATAGTTGGCAAGATGGTGCTTTTACTTTCTTTTAAACTATTAATTGCATCTTTATTTAAAGGAATAATACCTCCAGAAAAACGATCATTTTCCACAGAATTATCCACCACCGCTCCAGAACCAGTGCTTTCAACAATAATTGGTGATCTTCTTGGATCAAGCGGTACCTCAGGTTTTTGCTCAGTCGCTGGCTGATTAGGATTATTAGGATTATTCGGATTATTAGGATTTTGTGGCTGATTAGGATTATTCGGATTGTTAGGATTTTGTGGCTGATTAGGTTGGTTTTGATTAATTGGCCGCGTTTCACTATCAAGTTTTTTATCATCTTTTGGAACATCCAAAAAATTTGGCAAAACCGAATTATTAAAACTTAAATCTTTAGGAATTTCTGGAAGCTTAGGAATTTCTGGAAGTTTGGGGCTTTCCAGAATGTCTGGTTCTTGGGCACTCAAATCAACCACCTCTTCTAACAGCTCAGCAGCAGCTGGTGGGCCAGCTGGTGGAGTGGTTGAATTAGTTATAGATTGATTAGCTTGAACCTCTTCTAAATTATCAATCTTACTGGCTTTATCACCTTTAAAAAAGGCAAAATAAACTACAACCGTAATTAAAATTGCTGACGCAACAATTGCCATCACCTTACTACTTCTGCCACTAGCAACACCCGTATCACTATCATCAATTTCCAATTCTTCATCAACTTGCTCGCTTTCATTCTGAGAGCCCTGCTTGAGTTCTTTCTGATGCTGCTTGAATATCTTACTCTTCATATTTCTTATTACTTAAATTTTTTCAGCAAATCTTTGAGGTTATTTTCAACTGCTTTTGTCGAATAAAATTTAATCAAATCTCTTTTAGCATTAGTGGTTAAATCAAATATTACTTCCGGACTATTTAAAAAGTTTAAAACAGCACAAGCAATAAGATCGGCAAGTAGCTCTGGTTTAGAATTATCCAACAAAATTCCACTAACTTTATTTTTCAAAATCATCTTGGCGCCATCAGTGTTTGTAGTGATGATTGGCTTGTTATAAAGCATAGCTTCCAGAAGCGCAATACCAAAAGTTTCTTCACGAGATGGCAAACAAAAAATATCAATTTTTTCAAAAAAGCTTTTTTTATCATCAACCCACCCCAAAAAATCAACTTCACTTTCCAAGCCAAATGAGTGGCAAAGCATTTTTAGATTTTGCTCTTCATCACCTGAACCAGCAATTTTTAATTTTATTTGATAATTTTTATCGCGCAAAATTTTGATTGCAGAAATTAAAAAATCGAGATTTTTTTCTGGAGATAATCTAGCAATTGTACCAATTACAATTGGACGACTTTTATCTAAAATAAAATTATCTAGATTAAATTCTTGCTGCTGATTTTCAGGAACATCAATAAAGTTTGGGATCACAAAACTCCTATCTTCAGCCTGCCCCAGATCCACCGTTTTATAAAAAATTTCTTTATTTACTGAAAAAACAATATCGGCACCAATTGACCTTTTTACATTTTTACTATGATTAACCGCAATCAATGGAATTCTTTGTGACAATTTTTTGATTGCTTTTTTAGCTAGAACAATTGCCCTTCCAGTGTGTGCAAAAGCTAACTTAGTGCCAAATTCTTCGAGGGATTTTTTAATTTTTGAAATTGCAATAAAATCGTAATAACCAAGTGAGTTTTTAACCTGAACAACCTTGATATTCAGACCTTGCAAATCCCTTATATAAGGCGCATTTTTACCAACAATTGCCAAAACTTCATAACCTAAATTGTTCAAAATTTTGCAATAACCCACGAATGATTGCTCAACTCCACCATTTTGAGTGCTTAATAAAATATTGGCAATTTTCACTTGAATCTGTTTGTTTGAGTGGGAAAATTAATTTGACTTGAAATCAGCCATAACTTATATTTTCGCTTATGCAAATGTCAAAAAGAAAATTCATTAAAACAGCAGTTTTAAGTTTTATTGGTCTCGTTGCAGCTTGTAAAAACAACAATCTTTTTAACTATAAAATTAATCTTAACCAACCAACTCAAGGAGCAAATATGACTTTCGAACTTCCAGCCCTACCTTATGCCAAAAACGCACTCGCGCCACATATCTCTGAAAACACTATAAATTTCCATTATGGAAAACATCACCAGACTTATGTAACCAACTTAAATAATTTGCTCAAAGATACTGATTTGACCGGCAAATCTTTAGAAGAAGTAATCAAAATTTCTGCCGCTGATAAAACCAAAGCTGGCATTTTTAACAACTCAGCTCAAGTTTGGAATCACACATTTTATTGGCACTCAATGAAACCAAACGGAGGTGGCAAACCAGCTGGAGAAATTCTTACAAAAATTGAAGCTGATTTTGGTTCATATGAAAATTTTGTGACTGAATTCAAAAACGCTGGAACCACTCAATTTGGCTCTGGATGGGCTTGGTTGGTTTTAGATAATGGCAAATTAAAAGTTATAAAAACTGGAAATGCCGAAACTCCACTTACAACTTCACTCACCCCACTTTTAACTATGGATGTTTGGGAACACGCTTATTATTTGGACTTTCAAAACGCCCGCCCAACCTATATTGACACATTCTTGAATCACTTAGTTAATTGGGATTTTGCCAAGAATAATATGCTAAACAATTTAAAAAACGCTTAATCAATGAGAACTGCACAAATTCAAAGAGATACAAAAGAAACCAAAGTTTTTGCTAAAGTCAATTTAGACGGAACCGGCACTTACAAAATCAGCACTGGTATTGGCTTTTTAGATCATATGATTGAACAACTTTCAAAACACAGCTTGATTGATATTGAGCTAAAAGTTGAGGGCGATTTGCACATTGATTTTCACCACACCACTGAAGATTCTGCAATTGCTCTTGGTGAGGCTTTAAAAAAAGCTTTGGGAGATAAAAAAGGCATTAATCGTTATGGATTTTTTTACATTCCAATGGACGAAACTTTAACTCGCGTAGTTCTTGATTTATCTGGTCGCATTTATCCAGTTTGGAAAGTTGAATTCAAACGAGACAAAGTTGGTGAGATGGATACTGAACTATTCCGCGAATGGTTTTTAGCTTTCTCTTCCACAATTTGCTGCAACTTGCATGTTGAAAATTTCTACGGAATTAACAATCACCACATCATTGAATCTTGCTTCAAAGGCCTAGCCAAAGCACTTCGCATTGCAGTTGCAATTGACGAAAGACAAAATGGACAAGTAATTTCTACCAAAGGCGTTTTATAAAAATGAACCTCTTTCACAAAATCTCTTCTAACAAAAAAATCAAAAAACCCATAATTTACGGCTGCTCTGGTCTATATTTGACCGATGAAGAAAAATATTTTTTTGAAACCTCTGGTGCAATTGGTTTTATTTTATTCAAAAGAAATATTCGCGATAAAGCACAAGTTAAAGATTTGGTTTCATCCTTAAAGGAGTTGATAGGAAGTGAAGTTTTGATTTTGATTGATCAAGAAGGTGGAAGAGTGCAACGCTTGAAAGGCAATGATTGGAATGATTATCCGCCAGCAAAAAAATTCGCTGATTTATATTTACAAAACAAAAATCATGCTAAAAAAGAATGCTATGAAAATTATAGCCAAATTTCTAAAGATTTAACTGAACTTGGAATCAATGTTAATTGTGTTCCACTTCTTGATATTTTAACTCCCAAAACTCACAATGTTATTGGTAATCGCGCTCTTGGTTGCAACGCCAAACAAGTGATTGATTTAGCCAGACAGGTTTGCAACGCTTGCTTGGATAACAAAATCTATCCAATCATAAAACATATACCGGGTCATGGTCGCGGCACTTCCGATAGTCATTTAGAATTGCCCGTCGTGACCACTTCTATCAAAGAGTTAGAAGAGATTGATTTTCTGCCATTTGCCGAATTAAAAGACCAAAAACTGGCGATGACTGCCCACATTCTATATACCGCAATTGATGATCAACTGCCAGCAACAGTTTCTAAAAAAGCCATTGATTTAATTCGTCATCAAATTGGTTTTAAAAATATTTTGATGAGCGACGATATTTCTATGCAAGCTCTCAAAGGTGATGTTGCGAGCCGCAGTGAAGCTGCTTTAAAAGCTGGCTGTGATTTAATTCTTCATTGCAATGGCAAGATGGAAGAAATGGTAATGATCGATTCAATTTTGCCAAATTTTGGCAATCATTTATTAAAAAAATTAACTAACTAATTATTGTTTAAAATTAAATTTTTCTAAAAACTAAAAAAATGAGATTTGAATTTAAAAATGTTGGAGTAATTGATAAAGCAGATCTCGAAATGGGAGATTTAACAATTATCTGCGGGGAAAATAACACTGGAAAAACCTACTTAACCTACACAATCTATGGTTTTTATAAAAGATGGTCATTTCATTTATTTGAGGAGCTAGAAGAGCCAATAAAACAAGAACTTAAAAAATCAAAAGGAATAATTGATTTGGATGAAATGTTTTCACAAAAAATCAATCAATATTTTGAGAAGATATCTACAAGCTACACAAAAGAGTTACACTATATCTTTGCTTCAAGGAAAGAGTTTTTTTCGGAAGCGATATTTAAAGCTTATCTAGATCAAGAACCAGAAAAAATTGATTTTAGCAAGCCCTACAAAAAAACTTTAAATCGCGGCGGAAAAACTATTGCCACTATTAGTAAAAAGGAAAATTCATCAAAAATTGAAATTATTACCGATCAAGATGTTGTCACAAACTTTGGTATTATAAGTTTTGTAGCGAGAGCGATTACAGAAATTGTTTTTGATCCTTATTTTATGGACGTTTTTATTGCTAGCGCCGAAAGAACTGGAGCAGCAATTTTTTACAAAGAACTAGATTTTTCCAGAAGCCGGTTGATGGAAAAAATTCAATCGAATAAAAGTGAGGAACTTGATCCTATTGAGATATTTAAAACCATACAAGAAACTGGATATGCCAGACCAATTGTTGATAATGTTGATTTTATTCGCAACATTGAAACGCTTGACAAGAAAGAGAGTGATTTATCCAAAAAATATCCACAAATAATTAAGCTTTTTGAAAAAATAGTTGGCGGTTCATACAAGTTCATTAAAAATAAAGGGCTTGTTTATGTCCCAAAAAATGGTAACAAGAAACAGTTTTCAATGTCAGAAGCATCAAGCTCTATCAGAGCTTTGTTAGATATATATTTTTATCTCCGTTGCTGTGCTGAATCTGGGGATATGTTGATATTGGATGAACCAGAGTTAAATCTTCACCCAACAAATCAAAGGCTTTTTGCCAGGTTAATTGCTTTACTTGTTAATTGTGGGATCAGAATATTTATTACAACTCACAGTGATTACATAATCAGAGAGTTAAACACGTTAATTATGCTGGATGCAAAAACCAAAAACACCAAGTATATCCAAAAAAAACATAAGTACTTAGACGAAGAATTGATGGACTATAAAAAAATTAAAATCTTCACCACTAATTCCACCGAGAATAGTAATGGCTTGATTAAAGCAGAAATTGATCCAAAATATGGAATAGAGGCAAAAACTTTTGACAGCCAAATAGAGGAAATAAACAACATTCAAAATAATATTCTTTTTGAGGATTAGTTGAATGATAAGTAAAACAAAGTTTTTAGGTCTAGAACCGTTTAGAGAAATTTTATCTAAATCCACCTCCAGCAATAATTCAACTGATATTCTAGTTAAAGATTTAGACCCAAAAGCAACCCTTAATAAACTTACAATAAAATCTTCTTCTGATTCTTCTAAACAAACTTGGATTGCTTGCGAGCCAGATAAAATGCAAAAAAAATCTGGCAGGATGTCATTATTATTTAGCAGAAAAAAGGATGCTAATCACAACCAAGCTTGCGATTTATTCATAATTTATTTAGATGTGGAGTCAGAAAATCTTATATTTTTATTTGCTGAACTAAAGTCATCTGATAGCACAAATTCAATCTCTAAAGCAAAAAAACAACTTCAAAGCACTAGACAATTTGCTAGATATTTAAATGGTTTGGTTAAAGAATTTTATCCCGTTAACAACTTTAAAACTGAAGAAAAATTTATAGTTTTTGTAGGTAGTAATTATCAAAATAAGGCACCAACCTCAACCAGACCCAAAAAAATATCCAATGACCCAAAAAATCCCACGATCAAATCTATTAAAAATGAATCACAAATTTTTCTTAAACAATTAATACAATAAATGACAAATTTCCTTTATCAAAACGATCTTCCTGCTGATTTAAACCTTGGCAATTCAATCGCCATCGATACCGAAACCACTGGTTTAAATTTAAAACGAGATCGTCTTTGTGTAATTCAAATTTCTAACGGCAATGGCGATGCTCATTTGGTAAAGTTTAATAAAAATAACTTCACACCCCAATCAATCACTAACACAAACTCACTCCCCATAAATATGGAGAACATTGCACCAAATTTAAAAAAATTATTATCTGATGAAAAAGTTTTAAAAATTTTTCACTTCGCCCGTTTTGATTTGGCAGTTTTAAAATCACATTTAGGTTTAGAAATTAAAAATATCTACTGCACCAAAATCGCTTCCAGACTCATCAGAACCTATTCTGATGCTCATGGTCTAAAAGCAATTTGCAAAGAATTAATCAATGTTGAGCTTTCCAAAGATCAACAATCTTCGGATTGGGGAAATGAAAATATTTCTGAAGAGCAAATAAAATACGCCGCTTCTGATGTTTTATACTTACATCGTTTGAAAGAAAAATTAGATGAGATGCTAAAAAGAGAAGACCGATTAGAAATTGCTAATCAATGTTTTAAATTTTTACAAACCAGATCTGCCCTTGATTTACTTGGGTTTGAGAATGATATCTTTTCTCATTAAATAAAATTGGTAACTCAAAAAATAATTAGCACTATTTTGCAGCATGCACCTGATGTTGAAGCTATTTATATTTTTGGATCAACCGCTAAAAACCAAGAAAATAAAAATAGCGACATTGACATCGCTATTCTACTTCCAGTCAAACAGGCAAAAGAGATTGGCAATTTATACTTGACCGATTTACATTCTGACCTGATTTTTTTGCTTAAAAAAGAGGTAGATTTGATAAACTTAAGAATGGTTTCTACGGTTTTCCAAAAAGAAATTATTAGTAAGGGCACCGTCATTTATTGTGCTAATCGTTATAATAAGGATGAGTTTGAAATGCCAATTATCTCTTTTTATCAAACGCTAAATTTTGAAAGAAAAGAAATTTTGGAGAAATTTTATGGTTGATGATATTATTGTTAACAAAATTGCCAGTATTAAAAAGTGCTCCAGAAGAGCAAGAGAAGAATATGGCAACAATCAAGAAAATTTTTCTAAAAATTTTTCAGCACAAGATTCGACAATTTTGAACATTCTAAGAGCCTACGCACAATCAATCGATCTAGCAAATCATTTAGTCAAATTATACAATTTTGGGATTCCAAATAATTCTTCTGACGGCTTTAAAATGATGGCCGAAAATGGATTAATTGATTATGACTTGTATAAAAAATTAACTAAAATGACTGGTTTTAGAAATATCGCAGTTCACCAGTATCAAGAAATTGATTTGGAAATTGTTATATCGGTTATTAACAAAAATTTGAATGATTTACTAGAATTCTCTAATCAAATTTTGAAGAAAAAAACAGAAATAGAAATTTGAAGTGACTTGCAAGAGCTTCCGGTTGATAACGCAGAATCCAAAGCGAAATCCAAACAAAAAGTTATAAGAGCAATAATAAGGTGTCATCAATCTTATCAAAAAGAGATGGATAAAGTTTCAGATTTGTTAAATATGTGAAGAAAGTCACAAATAATTAATGCAATTTCTAGCCATAATTCCGAATTTTATATTGCATCCAAAACAAGTTTAAAGAAATTTTTGGAAGACGAAGAAAATATATCTAAGGAAAAGAAATACACTGATCTATTAGAAGACAAATCAAATAAAGCTAGCGATGAGGTTTTAGAAAATTTTATTCAGGAATTACAGACAGAAATTAGTAATAATTCTTAAAAATCTTAAAAAACTCTTCCTTAATAATTTTATCAATCTCTTCAAACGAAATTTTCTTTCCCAATTCCGCAATTGAAGTTACGCCAAAATCTTTTAATCCACAAGGCACAATGCCTTTGAAGCCTTCTAGATCTGGATTGATATTGATGGCGATTCCGTGATAGCTGATCCATTTTCTGATTTTAATTCCCATTGCGGCAATTTTTTTTTCACTCTTATCTTCACACTCCACCCAAATTCCAACTCGATTTTTTCTAATTTCACCTTTAATTTTCAACCTCGCTAAAACCGCAATCACCCAATTTTCTAACATCTCCACAAACTTGGCAACATCGGGCTGATTTGGTGCAAAGGCATTTTTTAAATTAAGCATTACATAAATTATTCGCATTCCATCATCGTGATAAGTATGTTTTCCACCGCGATTGGTTTTATAAACTGGCAAATCATTTTTTAATAGGTCAGATTCTTTAGCGCTAACGCCAGCAGTATAAAGCGGTTGATGAGTTGCCAACCAAATCAATTCCGGTTCTTCTCCAGCAGAAATTTTAGCAACATATTTTTCCATAAACTCCACCGCCTCTTTATAATCAACCGGATCATTGCTGGTTTCAAATTTAATTTCTGGCTTTATATTATTCATTTTTAACAACACATTAAATTTCTTATATGATCGGCAAACTCAAAGGGAAAATTGATTCTATTTTTGATGATAAATTAATTCTAGATGTAAATGGCGTTGGCTATAATGTTTATGCATCTTCCAAAACCCTCAACTCTTTGCAAGAAAAAAAGGGGCAAGAGATGGTTTTATTGATTGAAACCATCGTGCGAGAAGATCACATTCACCTTTATGGCTTCTCTGCCGAAATAGAAAAAACTTGGTTCAACGAGCTTTGCAAAGTTAGTGGTGTGGGTAGTAAAGTTGGTTTGAAAATCTTAGGAACTTTATCAATTAACGACATTGTTTTGGCACTTAATTCTGGCGATAAAGTTTTATTTTCTAAAGTCCCAGGAATTGGGCCAAAGTTAGCTTTACGAATTGTATCCGAACTAAAAGACAGCGCCAAGAAAATTGCTGGAGATTTTGTGGTATCTTCAAATAAAGGTGAAAGATCCGCCGCTGAAAACAATAGCAAAGTTCTTGCCGATGCAATTTC
This sequence comes from Rickettsia typhi, assembly GCA_945903615.1. Lineage (GTDB taxonomy): Bacteria > Pseudomonadota > Alphaproteobacteria > Rickettsiales > UBA1997 > JAJTCH01. The sequence goes on from CAMDOL010000019.1 coordinate 14,319, forward strand.
TGCTTTAGAAAATTTAGGCTATAAACGCATTGAAATTTATCCAATCATAAATCAACAAATAACTCAAAACCCCAATATAACTTTAGAAACTTTGATTACCCAATCGCTCCGATTAATTTCCAAGAAATGAATTTATAATGACGCTTTAAGCAGTGATAAGATTTTTGAGAAGTTTTTTGCATTTTTTAAAATGCGCTCCTCACTTATACCATTTCCAATCTTAAATTCATCATTTAAGCTTCGTCTTTTTGGTAAAAATTTGCTTGAAGAATTTAGAGGTAGAGCCTACTACCTATTGCATTCTTCGTCGCAATTTTTCCTCAAAAATACTTTGCTTAAATAATGAATTTAAGATTGGAAATGGTATTATATCTTGATAGGCTGATATGCTATTTAAAAAATGCAAAAAACTCCTCAAAAATTTTATCACTGACTAGCCCCTATCTAAAAATCATAGCGAATTCTTACCACCAAATCCCTTCTTACTTCGGTCTTAGTTTCTTCAATCTTTGCGGTTTTATGGAAGAAGCGTTTTTTGTCATAATTGTGGTAAAGTTCTAACGATAAATCATCGGTCATTTTATAAGAAAGACGAGTTTTCAATTCTTCAGAATAGCTATCTTGAACTTTGAATATAAAGGCTTTGCTGGTGAATTTAATTTTATCAGTTAGCCAAAAAGTGGCTTTTAAATTTGGATTTAAAACTACTTGTGAATCAAAATTTTTAATCTCATCATAGCCAATATTCACATCGGCTTCTACAATTCCATCAAAAAACATTCTGCCCCAGCCAACGGCGTTGGTCAAATCATAATAATAGTCAGAAAATTCATCATATTTGCTGCGGTTGTAATAGTTAAAATAATTATTGCTATTGCCAATGAGGATTTTACTAGATATTTCCCCGTCATAAAGCTCGCGGTTTTTTTCTAAAGGATGGGTGGTTGTAGAGCTATATCTGGTATAGTGTAAAAGATCTAACTCATTGATAAATCTGCTTCCAGTATATTGATATGAGCCAGAAATTTTATATTCTTCAGAATTCTGATCGGAAGAATAATTTCCACCTATTGCTGAATATTGTGAAGATTTTTGGCTATTTCTAAATGTGCTTTTTCTGGCATCAGCAAAGGCTGGGCTAGAAAATAGAAATAGCAACACAAAAAGGTGTTGGGTAGTGGATTTTGTAATCATTTAACTAGCTCTTTGTGGTGAGAAAAACTATTTTTTATACATTAATTTAATTTACTTATTTCGCTTTCTAAGTTCTCTATTTCGATTTTTAATTCTGCTATTTTATGAATATTATTAGGGTTGTTCTGTTGAAGATCTGCAAGTTGAGTTTTGGAATTATTTAATTTGTCTTTTAAAGCTTCTGTTTTTGCTTGTTTTTGGGCTTTTTCTTTGTTTTCTTTTTCTTTTTCTTCTGCTTCTTTTTCTTCTGCTTCTTTTTTGTCTTTTTCTTCTTTTTTGTCTTTTTCTTCTTTTTCTTTTTTGTCTTTTTCTTCTGCTTCTTTTCCTGCTTTTTTGTCTTTGTCTGCTTCTGCTTTTTTGTCTTTTTCTGCTTGTTCTTTTTCTGCTTGTTCTTTGGCTTTGGCTTCTTCGTCTGCTTTGGCTTTTGTTTGTGCTTCTTTTTTTTCAGCAATAATTTTTTCCAAGTCAGCTCCCTCAATCATTTTTTGCAATTCATCGTTCTCTTTTTTTAGATCATCCAATGATTTTTGATCTATCTTACCTTTTGTTTGCGCTTTTTGACTCTCGGAATTTTCATCTTTTATTAGCTCTTCCGCGGTTCTTTTTAACTCATCAACTTTTTTACCAACTTTTTTTAGATCTTCGCCCTTTTGATACTCACTTCTGGCTTGGGCATCTGCTAAATTTTTCTCAGCAGATTGCTTACTAAGCAAATTTTGATCTTTTTTATATTGTTCA
>CAMDOL010000020.1 GCA_945903615.1 Rickettsia typhi
CCCCTAAAAATCAATGAAAAATAATTTAGCTATTTTTGAAAAATTTAAAGTTAGAAAGCATTTTGATGAAGAAAAACAAAAATGGTTTTTCTCAGTGATTGATATTGTTGCGATTTTGACTGAACAGACAGATTACAAAAAAGCAAAAAGCTATTGGTCAACCTTAAAAGAAAGGCTAGTAAAGGAAGGAAGTGAGTTGGTCACAAATTGTGACCAACTGAAAATGATGGCGAGTGATGGTAAATTTTATAAAACCGATGTTGCCGATACTCAAACAATTTTTCGTTTAATCCAATCAATTCCAAGTCCAAAAGCCGAGCCAATAAAAATGTGGTTAGCCAAAGTTGGCAATGAGCGAATAAATGAAATTGGCGATCCAGAATTGTCGTTAAATAGAGCTAGGGAAAATTGGCAAAAACAAGGGCGAAGCGAAAAATGGATTGCTCAAAGAATGATGGGGCAAGAAACTAGAAATAAATTAACCGATTATTGGAAAAGTGCAAAAGTTAAAGAAGGTAATGAATTTGCAATTTTAACTAACATTATTCATCAAGAATGGACGGGTTTAAAAACTGCGGATCATAAAAAATTAAAAGGCTTAAAAACCCAAAATCTAAGAGACCATATGAGCGAGGCGGAGCTTATTTTTACTGCTCTTGCCGAACTTTCTACTCGTCAAATTGCTGAGAATTTGCAAGCTGAAGGTTTAAGGGAAAATAAAAGTCCTGCCAAAAAAGGAGGCAAAATTGCCAAAGATGCAAGACTGGCATTGGAAAAGAAAACTGGCAAAAAAATTGTTGATGGAAGTAATTTTTTACCGCCAAAAAAATCTAACAAAACCATAAAATGACCTTATTTAAAAAATTACAAGAACAGATAAAAAGCTGGCGAGCGATTGATTATAAATGTCCAGAATTTCCACAAATTAAAGAGATTCTAAATTTTAATAAACTTGAAGATGGTTCTTTTAAATTTTTGCGAAAGCCACAATTTGAAGCAATTGAAGCCTATTTATATTTGCGATTTATTTTAAAAACCCCGCAAACAATTGAGCTTTATAAAATGCTGTTTGAAGATGATAAAATGGCTTTATTTAAAATGCTGGGAATTAGCCATATTAACAAAGATGCAATTGATGATGTTGATTTGGAGAGGGTTTTAATAAGAATAAAAACTGATGCGGAGTTCGTTAAGAAGCATAAATATCAAACACTTCACGAGGCCTTAAACCTTGATTATGCCAGCTATATCTTGGCTTTGGCAATGGGAACGGGGAAGACCATTTTAATTGGATCAATTATTGCGATTGAATTTGCCATTGCGATTGATTTTAAAGAACTGGAAACGCCGCAAGATGTGAAATTAATGCATAATGCTTTAATTTTTGCACCCGGAAAAACCATCATTGAATCTTTGCGGGAAATTTCTGACATTGCTTTTGATAAAATTTTGCCAGCAAGATTGTTTAAAAAACTCGCTCCAAACTTAAAAATAAATTACACCAAGGATGGCGATAAAAGGTTTGATGGGGTTATTGAAGGTGGATTATACAATATTTTGGTGACCAATTGTGAAAAAATTATTTTAAGAAATGTTTCCTCTAAAAATGATTTATTTAATCAAAAAGCAGAAGAAAAAACATTAACCGAAAATTTAAGACTTCAAAAGATAACTAGCCTTGAAGGGCTTGGTGTTTTTTCTGATGAAGCCCACAACACTTATGGTAACAATCTTGGAGATGATTTGAAGCGAGTTAGGGAAACCATAAATCATATTCACAAGAATACAGATTTGGTTTGTGTGATTAACACAACAGGCACTCCATATTTTAAAAAAGAACCTTTAAAAGAGGTGGTTTTTTGGTATTCTTTGGAAGAGGGGATTAAGGATAATATTTTAAAATCCGTTAAAAATAATATTGTCTCTTACAATTTTGATGGCACGAATGAAGGTGAAATAATTGGCGATATTATCAAAGATTTTTTTGTTAGTTATGGCGAGGTAAGGCTTTATAGTGGACAAATGGCTAAAATTGCCTTTTATTTTAAAAGCGAAGATCATTTGCAAGATTGTAAATTAGCTATTGAAAAAGCTTTAACAACAATATCGCAAAGCCCAACTTTAATTTTGGTTAATACTCAAAAATCATCCAAAAAAGAAATTGAAGATTTTAATAAATTAAATAGCCCAGAATCACAAAAAAGAATTGTTTTGCTAATTGATAAAGGAAAAGAGGGCTGGAACTGCCCAAGCCTTTTTGCTACTGCTTTAATTCGCGAGGCTTCCTCTTCTAATAATTTCATATTACAAGCAAGCACTAGGTGCTTAAGGCAGGTTAAAGAAAACAAAGAGCGAGCAAAAATTTATTTATCTAGTAAAAACATAGAAATTTTAGATAAGGAATTGCAAGAAAACTTTAATATTTCTATTGGTGATTTTGGCAGTGAGGACAATAGTAAAATTATAGAGAAAAAGGTATTTATTAGAAAATATCAGATGCCAAAATTAGAAATCATTAGAGAGGTTAAAAAGGTTGTGAGGAGCGATGGCGAACTTCAAAAACTAATTTCTTTAAGCAAGCCAGAGACGACTGCAAATGATTTATCTAAAACTATGTACCGCCTTGAAGATGGTGGGCTGAAAGAATCGGGCTTTGCTAATAAAGTTGCAACTAAACAAGATTATCTTGGTGTTTTAAATGCCTCTTTTAAGATTGCTCAAAATTATCATCTTGGTTATGTAGAAATACTTAACGAATTAAGTAGGGTGTACCCCGAACAAATATTGCCAGCAATGCATTTAGAATCTTTATTTGCACAAATTGAGAGTCAATTTAGTAAATATATAATTACCACAGAGCGAATTAAAGAGGCTTTGGCAATAATTAAAATTCAAGATGCGGATGGCAATTACAATTTTGAAAAAGATGATAATGGGGTTTTTTATCATACAATCAGGTTTAAAGAAGGGAGCGAGCGAGAAAAATTATTACTCGAACATCAAGATGATAATTTAGGTTTTCATTTAAGTGTTTATGATTTTGATTCAAAGCCCGAAAGGAATTTTTTTACTAAAATTTTAAATATTCTGCAACTTGATAAAAAAGATGTAGAGGATGTCTATTTTACTGGCTCAATAAATGATATTAAAAAAACCGATTTTTATTTTGAATATAAAGGTGAAGACGGTAAATATCATAATTATTTCCCTGATTTTATTATTACTAAAAAGAATGGCGAGTTTTTAATAGTTGAAATTAAAGCAACAGGCAAAGAAGAAGATAAAGAGGTTTTAAACAAGAAAAAAGCGATTAGTTATTTAGAGGGAATTGAGGAGAATAAATTTAAATATGTTATTATTTATACTGGCGAACAAATAGAGGGTAATAATAAAGATTTTTTAGAGGTTAAAAATTGGCTCTTTCCAGAATAAGGACACCCACACCAAATCCGCATGAGGATCTGAATTTAAAGAGTTCGGCATCTTGAAGCGGATTTGGTATAACGCACCTTCAAAATTTCTTTTGAGGGTATTTTTAATTTTAAGATGACAAACCAAAATTTATCTAAAACTCAAAAACTTCACCAAGCAATCCGTGTTAATCACGCTGGAGAATATGGTGCGAAGCAGATTTATAAAGGGCAATTGGCGGTTTTTAGATTTAAAAAAGATCAGCAAAGCATTGATTTGGTTGAGCATATGAAGGCTCAGGAAGAAGTGCATTTTGATTATTTTAATCAAAAAATGATTAATGAAAAAGTGCGTCCAACCCTAATGCAGCCTTTGTGGCAGGTGGCTGGATTTGCCCTTGGATTTACAACCGCATTGCTTGGAAAAAAGGCAGCAATGGCTTGCACTGTGGCGGTGGAAGAGGTGATTGACGAGCATTATCAAGATCAAATTAATAATCTGGACGCTTCAGAAGAATTGAAAGAAAAAATTGAACAATTCAGACAAGAGGAATTGGAGCACCGCGATATTGGCTTGCAGAACTATGCCGAGAATTCAAAAGTCTACAAACCACTTAGTTTTATCATCAAAAATGCCAGCAAATTGGCTATCGCAATTTCAACAAAAATATAAAAATGGCAGAATTATTAATTGAAATTTATGGCGAAGAAATTCCAGCCCGTATGCAACAAAAGGCGATGGAAGATTTTAGAAAAATTTTTGAAGAATTTTTTACCAAACAAAACATTAAATTTGCTAGCGACGATCTAAAAACTTTTATTACCCCCCGAAGATTGGTGTTGTTAGCAAAAAACTTAGATGTGCAACAACTTAGCCCGGCGGTCAATAAAATGGGTCCAAAAATCGATGCACCATCTCAAGCAATTCAAGGCTTCTTAAAATCAATCTGTGTAAATGATATTTCTGGTTTAGAAAAAATTTCCCGCGATAATGGTGAATATTATTTCTACAAACAACCTGAAATTAAAATTAACACCACCGAAATTTTAGAAAAAAATCTCAGCGCGCTTTTACAAAAAATGTCTGGCACTTGGATAAAATCAATGGATCTAATTGATCTGGATAAACAATCCAACTGGGTGCGTCCAATTCGTAATATTTTAGCAATTTTTAATAACCAAGTTTTAAACTTTGAATTTGCTAATTTAAAAGCCAACAACAAAACTTTTGGTCACTTATTCACTGGAAAAAAATCTTTACAGATAGTTGATTTTGCTGATTACAGCAACCAGCTGGAAGAAAATTGTGTTATTTTAAATTGGTTTTCTAGAAAAGAATTTATTGTTAGTGAGATAAATAAAATCGATGCTGGATTAGTAGAAAAAAATTCTAAATTAATTGATGAAATTGCTGGTTTGGTTGAATATCCGCAGGTCTTGATTGGCAAAATCGATGATCAATTTAAAGATTTGCCAGAAGAAGTTTTGGAACTAACAATAAAACTTCATCAAAAAGCAATTTTATTTAAAGACAAAAGCTCTCTAAAATTTATTTTTGTAAGCAATGTTAAAGTAAGCGAATCAGCTACTCAAAAGATTATTTTTGATAATGAAAAAGTGGTTAGGGCAAGGCTTTCTGATGCTAAATTTTATATTGAAGAAGATTTAAAAACTCCTTTCAAAGATAGACTTCAGCTACTCAAAAATATTATTTTCCACAAAAAACTTGGCTCACTTTATTATAAAGTTAAACGATTAGAGATTCTTGGTAAGTTAATTGTGATTTGGGTTCCTGAGGCAAAATTATCAATGGCAGAAAGGCTTGCCGATTTAGCTAAAAATGATTTAACCACAAAAACTGTTGCTGAATTAACAGAATTGCAGGGTGTGATTGGAAAATATTATGCCAAAATTCAAGGTGAGCCAGAAGAAATTTATCAGGCAATTGCTGAACAATATTTGCCAACTGGACAAAATAGTGAGTTGCCCAGAACTTCACTAGGAATTGTTTTAGCGATCTCCGATAAGATTGATACGATTTGCGGCTTATTTTTAGCTGATGAAAAACCAACTGCCTCTAAAGATCCATTTGCGCTACGCAGAGCAGCTCTGGGGATTATCAAAATTATTTTTGAAAATAAAATTGCTTTGCCACTTAGAATTGTGATATACCAAGCGATTAATACCTTTCCAAATAAAGCTCTAAAGGCAATTTATCCTGAAAAGAATAATGCTGAAATTAAAGAAATTAAAATCAAGTTATCGCAAGAAATTATTCAGTTTTTTATTGAGAGAAATAAAGTTTATTTGAAGGATATATACTCGTTAAAATCCGATGTTATTAATCAAGTTTTTGAAGAAGCTCTTCAAGATAAAAATAATAAAAAATGTGATTTGCTGGCTATTTCTGGCAAGGCGATTTTTATTAATCAGTTTATTTCTGATAATGCTAACCTAAAAATAATTGAGCTTTATAAAAGAGCAGCAAACATAGTTGCGATAGAAGAGAAAAAAGATCATAAAAAATATAATGGAAAGATTTCTTTGATTGCTCTGGAAACAAAATATGAGATCCTGCTTTATAAAAGAACCAAATCCTCATCTAAGCTCGTTAAAAAAGCCTTAAAGCACAATAATTTGACTGAAGCTTTGTCAACTTTAGCGGAGTTAGAATTTTCGATTAACGAGTTTTTTGATAATGTTGAGGTGAATTGTGAAAATCATAGTTTAAGAGTTAACAGGTTGAAGATTCTGTCAAATATTAAATATTTGTTTGATCAAGTTTTTGATTTTTCTAAGGTTGATTTATCTAACTGATTCGGAAATATTTTTAATTTTTGTTAGGTCTTTTTCATCTAATAAATATTTACCTTCTACTGCGATTTTGGTCGCGGTTTCTTGGTCATTTCCAACTAAAAAATAAACTTTACTAAACTTCTCAAAATCTTCCGGAGCGAGTTTTTGTGATAGAAAACTTTTAAGATGCAAAACAGTTTGACGATTGCTGATTTTTATTTCTACTTGATCAACAATTTTTTTATTTTTTAGCTCATCAACTCTTCTTCTCTGCTCAATATCTTGAACCACAGAATCGTTCCTAGGGTCACTCTTTTCTTTATTGCGTTTTTTCCAATCAAATTCACCACGCTTTTCTTGCTGCCGAATATCTTTATAAATTTCTTTTTTAGGGTGGTTGTGTTTTATAAAATCTTCTAATTTTTCAATTGATTTAACCAGCAATCGTGATCCGCCTTGATCTTTCTTAACTAGACATTCTACTACCAAGCTATTGCCATCAACCATTGCGTCGCGGTGAGCGGTGATTAGAGCTTCATCAAAAATCGCAGTTTCATATATTCCAAATGGATCAGATAAAGTCAGATAAGCGTAGCGACCTTTGGGGCCAGATTTGTGCTTGCTGTAAGCCAAAACTCCAGCAAGTTTTATAATATTGCCATCGTTTAGATCTTCTAAATTTTCAGATGAGATAACCCCTCTTTTGCCCAGATCTTCTAGAAAATTATCAATAGGATGTTCGTTTAAAAAAAACCCAAAAGCTTTAAACTCTTCCTGTAATTTTTTTTCCGCCCCCCAATCTGGGGCTTGTGTTAAAGTGGGTTTTTCTTCAGTGATTTGTGAGGCGCCAAACAAGCTCATTTGATTACTGTTTTTTTCTTCCTCTTTGGCTGAGGCATATTTGCAAATTGTTTCGACCGATTCAACAATTTGATTGCGTCCTTGGTGTATAGAATCAAAAGCGCCGGATTTTGCTAGAGCTTCGAGAGCTTTTTTGTTAATTGCTTTAGAGCCAGCTTTACTGGCAAAATCATAAATATCTTGAAATCCATCGTTTTGTTCGCGGTTTTTAATCATCTCCTCAACCATTCCAACACCAACAGCTTTAATGCCTGCAAGACCAAAGCGAATTGCTAGTTCTTGCCCCTTAGAATCATATTTTTTAACTTCAATTGACATATTATTTTAGGCGAGGCTAAAAATTATTATTCCACCAAGTAAAATTCTGTAATAAGCAAAGATGGTGAAATTATGATTGCTAACAAAATTTATAAACCACTTGATAACAAGCAATGCACAGGTAAAGGAGGTGATAAAGCCGATTGTCAATAATTCTAATTTAGAATTATCAAGAGATTGATAATTTTTGTAAAAGTCGAATACCGAAGCAGCAAAGATGGTTGGAATAGAAAGAAAGAAAGAAAATTCAGTGGCGGTTTTGCGATCTAATTTTAAAAGTAATCCACCAACAATTGTCGCTCCCGATCTTGATACGCCAGGAATCATCGCTAAGACTTGAAAAATTCCAATTTTTAAAGATTGTAATTTGGATAATTCTTCCACTCTTAAGCATTGAGGTTTTATATCAAGCTTTTCAACCAATAAAATTATAACTCCCCCTGTGATTAGGGCGATGGCAATTGATAATGGGTTAAAGAAGGCCAGCTTGATTATTTTGTGAAAAAAAAATCCAAAAATAGCGGCCGGTAAAAATGCAATTAAAATATTCAAACCAAAATTTTGAGATGATTTTTGAGTAAAAATTCCTATCACTAGTTGTAAAATTTTTTTATGATAGAAAACACAAACTGCCAAAATTGCTCCAAGCTGAATAACGATTTCAAACACATCGTTTTTTATGTAAGAAAAATCAATAAATTTTGCTGACAATATAAGGTGGGCAGTGGAAGAGACGGGAATAAATTCGGTTAAACCCTCAATAATTCCAAGCAGGATTGCTTTGTAAATTGCTATCAAATCCATAGAAGAACTGGCCATAGCGAAAGATGAGTGTGGTAGAAATTATGGTACCTCCGATCCGACTTGAACGGACACATCCCAAGGGATAATAGATTTTGAGTCTATCGCGTCTACCAATTCCGCCACAGAGGCACAAAAAACGAACGCCAATAATAGTTGGTGATCTTCGAGAAGTAAAGAAAATATTCTAAAAATTATTAAGATTTTTAGAATCATTTTTGATCTGCCCTAGATATTCTTGACGTTTCAGCCAATCTTTTTTTCTTTTTGATTGAACTTCTTCCAGATTTCTCTTGGGTAATGAGGAGGGCAATTGAAAATTATTGTCCTTGCCTTTGACTCCGCCAATTTCTAGCCAAAAATGATCATAATCAGAATAGATTTTTTTCATAAGTTTGGTGCGCCCAAAAATATGATTGGACATAGTTGTGGCTTTAATAGAACTGGCTTTAAAGGTTGAGGCAATTGCATATAATGATTCTAGAACTGCGTATTTAGGGCGTAGACCATTTAGCATTCGTGTTGCAGTGACAATCTTAGCTTTACCAAGCGGAGTTCCTTGTAGTCCCCCAATAATAATAAAGTTTTCAATAGTATTATCTTGGGTAACTTTCCTACTAAAATTAAAGGTGAGGGTGGTTATAATAATACCTTCCTCATCAGTCATAAAAATTGTTAAACCACCTTCACGCCAATAGCGATCTAATATTGCGATATTGATACCATAAATATCGCCATTTTCCCCAACTAGTTGCGATAGCTTAATCACTTCTCCTTGTAGAAGTTTTTTGAGCAAATCTGGGCTTAAAAATTCCGACAAGATAATTTAGTGATTCATTAACAAGGATATTTTTTTTGAGATACTCAATCCAGATACAACATATGAGCGAATTGGCAAGCCAACCAGTGTCCAAGGTGCACAAGGGAAGCCTCGTTGCTTATAATAATTATCGATAAATTTTAGCCATTTAAAAGAAAAAAATGAGTATAAAAGTGAGCGCAGAAAAAAACACGAGCCTTAGATATGCCGCGCTCTTTAGCGACATTTTTAGTATAAGTTAAAATTAATTTTAAATAATTAGTCTCTTCAGGAAAATTTAAAATTGGCTGCAATGCATTAGTCATAGACGCGGTGCAAGTTAATATCTTCGATTGGAGATTTAAAAATAATAGGAACTTTTTCAATGATTATAGAGTCTGGATCATCAATTCCAAAAGCGCTATCCTCAGAGACGGCGATACGATTGATTAGATAATAAGCACTTATAACGAATCTTTGGTGAAATGGCAAATAGTGGTAATTGGCGATAAATTTTTTCAAAAACACGAAACTCACATCGCCAAAAACATTTTGACGCTTTTTGTATTCATAGTGGTTAACTACATTAATTTCGCCATTTTTTACCAGCTCTTCTAAAATTTTACTAAAGAATAGCTGAATGCGTGGTTCAACTCGAAAACCCAGCCTAAAGTCGATTCTGACCGCATCTTTAGGGCCAATAATGTTAACCTTGTAATCATATAAATAAGGTTCATCAGCGATTTCAATATGAACAAACCAATACATATCAGCTCTTTTAGGTTGGCGCTCTAAAAGAGAATACATAATTTTGGTTTCAATTTGATCGGCAGAATCTGAAGAGGTCATATAAACCAAATGAGTGGCAACTTTGGGAATTGTGTTATCGGTACTCAAATCAATTAAGAGTGGCAAAACCTCGTAGAAATCAGTGAATTTAGTGTGGCGTCTTTTAAAGATTTTGGCTTGATACCAAGTCCACATCACAAAGAATAGCAGCATTCCTACCATCAAAACTATCCAACCACCGTGAATAAATTTTGCTAGACTAGTAATTAAGAACCCACTTTCAATGGTTAAATAAATTGCAGCAAAAGGATAGATAATAAATTTTGAAACTTTGCGACAACTCAAATAGGCAATGAATAAGCAAGTTGTGCAGATCATAGTAGTGACAACCGCTAAACCATATGCAGCTTCCATATTAGAAGATTCTTGAAAATATAAAGTGATTCCAATGCAACCGAAGCACAAAAACCAATTTATAAATGACATAAAAATTTGACCCTTTTGATCAGTTGGGTATTGAGTGTTGAGTTTTGGCCACAAATTTAACCTAGATGCTTCGTTGATTAAAGTGAATGACCCACTAATCAAAGCTTGGCTAGCAATCACAGCGGCTGCGGTTGCAATGGCAATGCTTGGCAACAAAAACCAATCAGGAATTATTGAATAAAATGGATTTATGTCGCGATCCAATACAGTTCCGCTAGCGTGAGATAATAGCCAAGCTCCTTGACCAAAATAGTTAAGTAGTAAAGCGGTCTTAACAAATGACCAGCCAAGACGAATGCTTTTACGATCACAATGTCCCAGATCGGAATATAAAGCCTCGGCACCAGTCGTGCATAAAAAGACTGCCCCCAAAAGCCAAAACCCTTGCGGATAGTGTGCTAAGAGTTGGTAGGCATAAATTGGATTAATTGCTTTAAAAATAGTTGGCTCACTTAAAATGCTATAAAATCCAAAGCCACCAATCATTGAAAACCAAATCATCACCAGTAAACCAAAAAAGCCACCAACGATATTAGTTCCAAGTCTTTGAACCGCAAATAAGCCAAACAAAATTGCAATAACAATTGGTAAAGTCTGAATATTTGGATGAATAATTTGCAAACCCTCAACCGCAGATGAGACCGATATTGCCGGCGTTATCAAGCCATCGGCTAATAACATTGAGGTTCCAGTAATTGCAAAAAATACTAGCCACCAGTTTTTACCTTTCTTTATTAAAGAATATAACGCTAAAAGACCGCCTTGACCTTTGCGATCAACCCTTAAAATAATTACTACATATTTTAGAGTGGTCTGTAAAGTTAATGTCCAAAAAATACAGGAAAGACTGCCCAATACCAAAAGTTGGTCAATAATTTTGTTGGCAATAATCGCCTTCATTACATAGAGTGGTGAAGTTCCAATATCACCATATACAATGCCTAGAGCTACAATTATGCCCATAAAAACTGGCGTTTTTTTGTAAGATGATAAGCGTTGGGCGGAGTGGTTAGATAATATTCTTGGAAGATGCATATAAATTATATTTGATAAACTATAACGCCGCCAACGACGGTTTTAATAGCTCTTCCCTTGACTGCCGTATCAATAAAAGGAGAGTTTTTAGACTTGCTATAAAATTTTTCTGGGTCAATTTTCCATTCATAATTTAAATCGATCAACACCAAATCAGCCTTGGCACCCTTAGAAATTCTACCGCCATCAAAATGAATTATATCTGCAGCTTTGTAAGTCATTGTTGCAAGCAAATCAATTAGGGGCAGGGCGCCGTTGTGATACAAGGCTAAAGATAATGGCAACATAGTTTCAACCCCAACAATACCAAATGTCGCTTCTTCCAAAGGTTTATTTTTAGAGGTAATATCGTGAGGAGCGTGATCAGTTGCGATTGCGTCAATCGTTCCATCTTTTAAACCCTCAATTAAAGCTAAACGATCTTCCTCACTACGAAGTGGCGGATTCATTTTAGCATTAGTTCCGTGCTGCAGAACCGCTTGATCAGTCAAGGTAAAATGGTGCGGAGAAACTTCTGTTGTTGCTTTTAGACCTTTTGATTTTGCCCTTCTAATTGCGTCAAGCGCTTCTTTGGTTGAGCAGTGTAGCAAGTGATAATGCCCACCAACCGCTTCTAAGATTGCTAAATCGCGCTCAACAATTACTGACTCAGAAATATTGGGAATGCCACGGACACCTAATTCTAAAGACACCAAGCCTTCATTTATGCAGCCTTTATTGGTTAAGTTCAAATCTTCAGCATGCTGGGCAACAGGAACATTTAAATTTTTTGCATATTCCATTGCTCGACGCATTACATTGGCATTCATCACTGGCAAGCCATCGTCAGTAAAACCAACTGCTCCAGCCCCAACCAAGCTATTCATATCGGAAATTTCTTCACCCTTCATTCCTTTTGTAATGGCAGCATAAGCGCGAACATTGCAATAAGCAGTTTCCGTAGCTTTCATTCGTAAATATTCCAAAGTCATTACTGAATCTAAAACTGGAGCTGTATTTGGTTGACACACAACAGTTGTAATTCCACCAGCAACCGCTGATTTGCTGCCTGTTGCCAAATCTTCCTTATGAGTTTGTCCGGGTTCTCTAAAATGCACCTGAATATCAATCAGCCCAGGACAAAGGACATTACCGCCACAATCAACAATTTCAGCGTCGTCTGGCAAGTCAATATTCTCCCCAAAATCAGCAATTTTATTTCCAATGGTTAAAAGACTTCCAACCTTATCAAACTTGGTTTCAGGATCAATTATCCGTGCATTAATATAAGCAATTTTTTTATGAGGATTAATTGGCGAATTATAAGGAAGAGTGAAATGTGCCATAAATGGAAATAATTAATTTTTTTAATTTATAAAATATTCTAGGGGAATTAATGCTTAAGCAAATTCTAAATCTTTAGCATTTGAAAAGCTATAAATGCTAATATAAACGCCCCAAACAAAGTAATTATTGAGCCAAATTTATCAGATAATTTTCTTGCCAAATAAAGCCCGGCGATTGTTGCAAAAAAAGCCCAAACAGCGATTGATATTATATAAGGCACAATTGGCTTTTCGGCAACGCCTAAGCCAATTCCGACTCCAAAAGCATCCAAACTGGTTGCGAAGGAAACAACCAAAACTTTAGCAAAGCTATGAAAATCAATTTTCTCTTCCTTTTTATTTCTACTCATTAAATCGGCAATCCCTTCATAAGCCATATTAATTGCCACCGCCATTAACAATCCAAATGCAATCCAATGATCTATTGCCGAAAATTTCTTAACCAAATAACCACCAGCAAGAGACCCAAACAGAGCAACCAAACCCTCAGAAAATCCAGAAGTAAAAGCAAATTTCAGTGCGTCTTTTTCAGAAAATTTTCTCGTTCCCATTGCTACAGCAGCAGAAAATGAGTCAGCGCTTAAAACTAAGCCGATTATTAGAACTTCGTATCCTAAAGACATAATCATTCCCACTCAATCGTTCCTGGCGGCTTAGAAGTTACATCGTAGACAACTCGATTAATCCCCCGAACTTCGCCAATAATACGGTTGGTTGTGGAGGTTAAAAATTCATAAGAGAATTGAAATATGTCAGCAGTCATTCCGTCAGTTGAAGTTACTGCACGAAGAGCTAAAACATATTCATATGTTCTGGCATCGCCCATCACGCCAACAGTTTTAACTGGAAGCATCACGCAAAATGCTTGCCAGATTTTATCGTAGAGACCAGCTTTTTTAATTTCATCCAAATAAATTGCGTCAGCTTCTTGAAGGACTTTGATTTTTTCTAAAGTAACTTCCCCAGGAATCCGAATCGCTAATCCCGGACCAGGGAAGGGGTGACGAGAAATCATTTGGTAAGTTAAACCAAGTTCGGTTCCCAATTTCCTAACCTCGTCTTTGAATAAGGTTCGCACTGGCTCAAGCAGTTTTAATTTCATATCTTTTGGCAAACCACCAACATTGTGATGGGATTTTATAGTGTGACTTTTGCCGCTATTTGGATGAGCTGATTCAATAACATCTGGATATAAAGTGCCTTGTGCCAAGAACTCAGCATCCTTTATTTTAGAGGCTTCAGCGTCAAATATATCAATAAAAGTTTTGCCAATAATTTTGCGTTTTTGCTCAGGATCAGAAATTCCTTTTAAATTATCTAAAAATAATTTAGCCGCATCAACATAAATTAAATTTACCCCAAAATGATCTTCAAATACTTCCTTGACTTGCTTTCCTTCATCTTTTCTAAGCAAACCATGATCAACAAAAATACAAGTTAATTGATTTTTGATTGCCTTGTGAATCAAGGCTGCAACTACTGAAGAATCGACACCGCCAGAAAGACCACAAACAACCTTTTTATCGCCAACCTTGGCTTTAATTTCAGAAATTTGCTCTTCCATAAAATTACCCATAGTCCATTCTCGCTTGCAGCCAGCAATTTTAATTACAAAATTTTCTAACATTTTTTTACCATCAAGCGAGTGTTCAACTTCCGGGTGAAATTGTACGCCATAAATTTTACGATTTTTATCAGCAATAGCCGCAGAAGGAGAACTTTGAGCAGTAGCAATCACTTCAAAATTTTCAGGAATTTTACTG
The DNA here is from genome assembly GCA_945903615.1 of Rickettsia typhi. Lineage (GTDB taxonomy): Bacteria > Pseudomonadota > Alphaproteobacteria > Rickettsiales > UBA1997 > JAJTCH01. Next base: position 14,384 of record CAMDOL010000020.1, read on the forward strand.
ATATGATCGCCGTGACTCATCCAAACTTGACTAATTGCTGCATAATTTTTTATATTCGATAAACTTTCTAGATATTCTTTACCAAATTGTGGCGGAAGTGGATCAAAATTCCCCCCCACACCAAAAAATAAATCTGAATCATCATTAATTTTTAACATAGATTTTCCAAATCCTCGCTCAAAAGAACTTTCAACTTTTCCACCAAGCAAGTGGCATATTAGTTGCTGACCATAACAAATTCCTAAAATTGGCAAACCCAAATCAAAAACTTTAACATCAACAGTTGGTGCATTTTTTTCATAAACCGACTCTGGACCACCAGAAAATATGATTGCCTGAGGATTTAGTTTTTTAATTTCTTCAAGAGAAATGCCCGAATTTTTAATTTCGCAGTAGACATTAAGCTCGCGAATTCTGCGAGCGATAAGCTGAGTTACTTGGCTGCCAAAGTCAATAATAAGAATCATTAGTTAGATAAAATTGCGTTAGAAATAATATTTTTAATCTCTGTGGTTGTGAATTTTCCTTGTAAAATTTGATTAATTTTTTGACAAAGATGGAGTGTAATTTGGTGTTTTTTGGCAAATTTGATCATTGATTGAGAGGCTTTAAAGCCTTCAAAGGTTTTGCCGCTATCTAAAATTTCTTGAATATTTTTGCCACTTCCGATTAAAAACCCTAAAGAGTTATTGCGAGATTTTTTACTGGAGCAGGTGAGAAAGAGATCTCCCAATCCACAAGGCGAAAAAAAGCTTTCGCTAGGTTTTCCACCTAATTTTTTTACCAATAAATTGGCCTCTAAAACACCATTCAAAATCAACGCTGCTTTGGCATTTTGACCAAGTTTTAAGCCATCAACAATGCCGCAACCAATAGCTAGAATATTTTTAATCGATCCAAAAATTTGAGTTGCAACAATATCATTAGAAATAACTGGTAAAAAGTTATCATTTTTTAATAAATTAGCAATTTCAAGAGCGGATTCTCTGCTGGTAGAAGCAATGGTAGTGGTGGTTGGCAATAATTTGGCGACCTCACTAGCGAAATTTGGTCCAGATAGAATGGCGTAGCTATTATTTGGTAATGCTTGGTCGACACAATCACTAAAAAGCTGCAAACCCTTACCTTCAATACCTTTGGAGCAAATAATAATTTTTGTTTGGGAAGAAATTTTTTCTTTAGACAAAGATTTAAGAACCAACAAAACCGCATCTGAAGGCACCACCAAGAAAATAAAATCACTATCTTTTACAACTAATTTAAAATCATTACTCGCAAACATAGGGAAGGCTGAGCGACCATATTTTTTATTAATTTTTTCTGCTTCGGTTTTATATTGAGAAAAAGTTAAAACTTGTTGACCATTTTGAGCCAACAGCCCAGCAATTGCCAGACCCCAAGCCCCAGAGCCAATAATAGCACATTTTGAAGATTTTTTTTTAAAACTATTCGCAGGTTTTTTCATCGATCATAAGAATATTTGAGATCGCAGGATTATTCGTTAATACAGATAAAAATCAACAAGTGACTAGTTATTTTTAAAAATTCGAAATCCCACCATCCTATAAT
>CAMDOL010000021.1 GCA_945903615.1 Rickettsia typhi
ATGTTTTAGAAAAATTGATCTTTCTGGTCTTTTTTGGCATAAATTTCATTACTTTTTGGTGAAATATGGAAATATTCCACCAAAAAGTAATGAAATTTCTACTCAAAAAATCCTCAGAAATATCAATTTTTAGTTGTTCAGAGGTTCCTTTACTATCCAAATCAGCGGCCAATATTAGCGCCAATTCAAATTAATTGAGCTTTTATGCTTTATATTTTATCCTCAAAAAATATTTTGCCTAAAAAGCTCAATTATTGGGTGGAAATGGTAATTAGAAAATCATCATAAATTTTCCAACCATTTTTTAGTAATTTTTTCTGGCAAAGAATTTTGCCCACAGCGATTTTTCAAAAAATTAAAATCAATTTCAGACAGTTTTTGATCTTGCCCTAAGCAGGCATAAAAGAATTTGTCTTGACCATTTTTATCAACTTTTTTTTGTAGACATTGCGAACAAACGCCTTTGAGCATACATTGCATTGGGTTGTTGAGGCTGGTGATTCCAATGCTTGAGTCGTTTAAATTTTCTTTTAATTCGTTGTGATAAATTTGGGCAACCTTATGCATCATTTTGTCATTACCCATAGTTAAAACTATGTCTATTTTTTGTGGGTTATTTTTGAAATAATTTGCCGCTGCCAAAACCACATCTTCGCTAAAATCTAGAACCAATTCACTACAAGAATTTCTCAATTCATCTTCACGCACCAAGTCTTCTCGTTTATGAAATCCACAAAAGAAAATCACCTTGCAGTTATTTTTTTTATATTCCGCAGCCAGCCCAGCAAGTGGGAAAATGCCTCTTCCGCCAGCAATTAATAGCACAGTTTTATTTTCAAAAATGTGAGTGGGAGTTCCGGTTGGACCCATAAAAATTATTGGTTCACCAACTTTCAGATTTTTTACCAACTGTGAAGAACCTCCAACATTAACAACCATCACCGTGATTGTTGAGGATTTGGCATCAACTTTATAAGTTGTAACCGCAACTCCTTCCATCGCTTGCAGCATTTCATTTTTTGTTTTTGCCAAAGAATGATAATTATGCAATCTAAAAATATGACCAAGTTTAGTCTTTTTAGCCAACAATGGAGAGTGCACAACCAATTCAATAAAATAATCGGAAAGAATATTTATCTCTTTAATCTTAACTTCAAAATCATGGCTTATATCTCGCAAAAAATCTTCATAACTAATCCTCGTTTTATCCAATCCTTGTAAAGATTTAGTGATAATTGGATAGCCATTTTTTGCACTGGCCATTGCCTTAACAACGCTGCCGTTAAAGCTGGGATGAAGATCTCCGAAGAAGCTAACCGATTTTCCTTGGTCATTTTTAGCGCAAATAAATCCTATACCTTCACCTTTTGGTGAAGCAATTGCCGGAAGTTTTTCGCCTAATAAATCAATGATTTGGAAGGTGTTGCCGTCTAGCTCAAATTTTAACTTATCTTCATAAAATGGTGCCTTATTAGGCGTGGTTCCGGCTGCTAAGAATAAGGCTTTAGCAGGAATTTCAGTTTCTTTATTATCAATTAAAACTCTCAGTGATTTTATTTGTCCAAAACCATCATCAACCGCTTCAATTGGAGTGGCGTTTTCAATAAATTCAATGCCCTCCTCAAAAGCCTTAGCAACTTCTTCGTGGTTTAAACGATAGGCGGGAGAGTCTTGCAATTTTTTGCGGTAAATGATTTTGGCACCACCGAGTTTTTGTAATAATTTGGTAACATTCTCACCATTTTCTCTAGCGGTTTTAATTAAAACAAAATGTTCTAAAAATTCTTGAGAAATTAATTTGTCTTCCTCGTTCCAATTTTTTTCAACCTCGTCTTTACCAAGTTTTGCACATAGAATTTGATAATGGTGAGCAAAGTTCTCAACTTGTTTTGGATAATATGCCAAAGCTTCGCAAGCGGTGTCAATTGCGGTTAAACCACTTCCCACTACCAAGATTGGCAAGCGTAATTGTAAGTTCGAGGGCAAAGTTTTGCGTTCTGCGCCAGTTAATTGTAGTGCCATCAAAAAATCTGATGCCATTCTAATTCCTTTCAGAAAATTATTTTTAATTTCTGGTATCTTTGCCCAGCCAGCACCCAAGCACAATGCAACGTGATCAAACCCAGCTTCTTTTAGTGCATCATAACAATCGAGCCCACTTCCTAAACGAAAACCACCAAACATTCTAAAATGTGCACGCCGCTCTAAAAGTAAGCGAATAATTTTTAAGAAATTTTTATTCCATCTAACAGTAATTCCATATTCAGCAACGCCACCAAAGCCACCAATTTGGCGTTCGTCAAGTTCTTCGTAAATTTCTTTGATGTCTTTTATTGGTTTAAATTTTTGGCGATTTCCAGCCAAATCAATACCAGAAATTTCTGGAGCGAGCGGTTCAATTTTTAAGCCATCAACACCAACGACCAAATGCCCTTCATTCAAAAGATGATGCGCCAAAGTATATCCCGCGGGCCCGAGTCCGGCGACTAAAATCTTATACCCGCTGGGAGCTTTTTCTAAAACTCTTTCTAAATTTAATGGATTCCAACGAGTTAAAAGTGAGTAAATTTCAAAGCCATATGGCAAATTTAAAACATCTTTTAGAGTTCTGGTTTCAACTTGAGGAATGTTGACCGGTTCTTGCTTTTGATAGATGCAAGATTTCATACAATCATTACAAATTCTGTGCCCAGTTCCAGCAATCATAGGATTATCAACAATCGCTACCGCCAGTGCTGCAATTGATTTGCCTTCTGATTTTAGCAAATTCATTTCCGAAATTTTTTCATCTAGTGGACATCCAGAAAGTTCAGTTTTGAATTGGTCTTTTTTGAAAGTTCCATCTTTTTCTTTTAAACCAGAGCGACAAGAATCTTTATTCTGATTATGACAAAATATGCAGTAATTGGCTTCATTCAAAGCCTCCGCCAAATTACAACCTTGATCGGTTAATTTGAATCCATCACGATTTTTGAGATGTTGATCGGAAGATTTTTTTATCCCGCCAGCTGTTGTTTCAAGCTCAATTAAATTCTCTAAATCAATTTTTTTTGGCAGTTTAAACAAAACCCCATTTTTATATTTTGTAATTCCATCAGGATTATATAAAGCCCAAGCGCAATATTTTTCTAACTCTTCCAACTCTCGACTATATTTATTTTCGTCTTGTAAATAGGTAGAAATTTTATTGGCAAGTTCTAACTCTGAATGATTAAAAAATTTATCAATAATTAATGACTCGCAGCTAATGACCAACGAATTATTTTTTGCTACTCTTCTTTGCACAAAAAGTCGTTTAGCGATATATATATTAGCTAATTTTGAATGTTCATTTTGCAGATTTAAATTTGCTAATTTGATATCGAAAAACAAAATCAAAAAATCTTCCAAAACTTTTCCAACCTCAATTAATAGCTCGCTTTGTTCTTTGGGACTTAAGGCTGCCGGGTTGATTCTGGCGGTGAGATATTGTCCATATAAATTAGCGTTAGAATCGTTTAAGAATTCTAAAAAATAATTACTGGTTTTTTCTAATCCGCCACGATTATACAAATCGGCAAACGCGATTTTAAATACTGAATTAATTGGATTTTCTAAATGCATTTACAAAATAAAATTATTAATGATTTTTTCCTCATCAAATTCAAATTTTTCTTGATTGATGATTTGATATTTCTCATGACCTTTGCCGGCAATAATTAAAATGTCATTGGCTTCAAGCCTTGATATTGCTTGCTTAATTGCATCAAAGCGATTTTCAATCTCGATAGTTTTTGCTAAATTACAAGCAGAGAAAATTTCTTTTCTAATTTCTTCTGGATTTTCAGTTCTGGGATTATCATCAGTTACAATTACAAAATCCGCCAAATCACTAGCAATTTTGCCCATTTGTGGACGCTTACTTTTGTCGCGATCACCGCCACAACCAAACAAAACATATAAATTATTATGCGGCATTTTTTTAGCGGTGGTCAAAACATTTTGCAGCGCATCTGGCGTGTGAGCGTAGTCGATAAAAATTTGGGCATTATTTTTTAAAGTTGCTGCCAGTTGCATTCTGCCTATGGCAGGCTTGATTTTGCTTAAATTATTTATAAGCAGCTGGATTTTCTGCTCATCTAATTGGTAATAAGCAATCACTGCACTTAATGCACAAAGTAGATTAGCTTTTTGGAAATCGCCTTTGAGTGTGATATTGCTTAGAGTAAGTGGAGAATTATTTTTAGCGCTATAAGCAAAAATGCTTAAACCTCTTTTTTCTGCAATTTCTTTTATCTTCTCAAACTCAGCAATATCAGAATTCAAAACCGCAATTCCACCATCACAAACTACTTGCTTAAATAACAATATCTTGCAATCAAAATATTTTTCCATCGAGCCGTGATAATCTAAATGATCTTGAGTGAAGTTGGTAAAAGCCCCAAGCCCAATTTTTAAACCAGCCAATCGTTTTTGTTCAAGACCAATTGAGCTAGCTTCAATAGCGATATCATTTATTCCGTTTTGTTTTAGAACGCTAAGATTTTTGTAGAGAGAAACAATATCAGGAGTTGTAAGAGTGAATGAAGCTAACTTGTTTTGAATTGTAGAATCCGAAGTTTTGATGCCAATTGTTCCAATTGATGCTGCTCTAAGCCCAATAATTTCCTGCATTTGCTGAATGAAATAAGCAACCGAAGTTTTTCCATTGGTGCCAGTTATCGCCAAAATATTTTCTGGTCGATTGGGATAAAACTTTTGCAAAGATTGAATTAAAGCCTGATAAACATCATCAACTTCAATTACTATTCCACAACTAACGACTAATGACTTGCGGCTCACCACCGCAACAGCTGCACCATTCGCAAAAGCAGAATCAACAAACTTTTCCCCATCAGTATTGTGACCTTTTAGTGCAAAAAAAACCGCGCCTTTCTTCACCAATCGCGAGTCAATTTCAATTGCAGAAATTTCTAAATCAGTAGCAGAATATTCAGGAAATAAGTCTTTGATTAGCATAGTTTGGCTTTGATTTAAAAAAGCTGATTATTTTATTTATATCAATTGAAGTCAACCAACAAATATATTGAGTTCTAAAAACCAAATCGCTAGTCTTAACCTCCTTCCTTGCTTTTAGAGGTGCCCTTTACGCAATCAATTAACTCACAAATTTATGATGGAAAAATTTCGCAATCTTTCTAACAATATTTTCTTCAAAATCTTTTTAGGTTTTTTGGGTTTAACCTTTATAATGTTTGGGGTGAGCAGCTTTATTTTAGGTGGAAAAACTTCTTGGGTAGCAAAAGTTGGCAATAAAACCATCACATATGATAAATTTTTACAAACCGCACAGAATGATAAAGAGGCAATTTATCGCTCTAATCCTAACAAAGATGTGACGAAATATTTGAACTCTGATCAGTTCAAACAAGATGTTTTGGGCAGAATGGTAACTAGAAATCTAGTCGAATCTCTACAACAGGAATTCCAAATTTATCCAGATAAAGATCTAATTTTAAAAGAAATTACCACCAATCCAGCTCTACAAAAAGATGGCAAATTTGACCGCAACCTCTACAAAAATCTCTTAAAAAGTAACGGGCTTACTGAAAAACAGCATATTGATAATCTGGCTGATGAAATGATTGGAGGCTTAATTGTTCAAGCTTTAGCTGAGTCTCCAAATGCTAGCGAGAAATTAGCCACAGATTTATATCAACATCGTTTTCAAACTAGAAACGCTGACTTGGTCTTGGTTTCTATAAAAAATGTTGGCAATGTGAATAATCCAAACGATTTTGAATTAAATGGTTTTTTTGATCAAAACAAAGACAAATTTATTCTTCCAGAACTTCGCCAAGTTTCATTTATATCCTTTGATATAAATAATTTGAAACAAGAAATTAAAATAACCGACGAAGAAATCAAAAAGGAATACGAAGCCAACAAGAGTGAATATGAAACCCCAGAAATGGCAAGCTTCTACCACATTTTATTTGCCGAAGAAGTGGAAGCGAAAGCATTTTATCAAGAATTAAAAACTGAAGCTGAGACTAATAAAGCTACCAATAAAGGTGAAGTGTTTATGAAATTAGCGACAGCTTCTGGCAAAGACAAATCAGCTGTAGCATTATCAAAAATTAGTAAAAAAGAATTACCAGTTGAAATTGCCAACCCAGCTTTTGCTTTAAATAAAGATCAATACAGTGAAGTGATTAAAAGCAAATTAGGTTTTCACATTTTTTACCTCGTAGACAAAACACCTTCAGCTGAAATTCCTTTAGCAAAAATTAAAGATCAAATCAAAGCCAAATTGCTTGCAAGTAAGGAAGAAAGCCAAGTTCGTGACAATTTAAAAAATGTTGAAGATGAAATTTTAGCTACAAACTCTTTGGAAAAAGTCGCGGAAAAACTTCATATTGCTATCAATAAAAATATACCAAAATTTAGCGCAAATGGCTCAGATATAAGGCAAAATCAAGTTGTTGATTTGAATAATTTGGATAATTTTACCAAAAATAGTTTTGCTTTAGAAAAAGGCAAAGTGTCAAAAATTTTTGCTTCAGATACCAATAAAAAGTATTATATAATTTTAGTTGAAGAGATTGATCCAAGTAGAAAAAGAAGCCTTGACGAAGTTAAGGTTGCTGCAACTGATTTGTGGATTGCCAGCAAAAAACAACAAAAACTTCGTGAACTTGCTAGCGAAATTAGTAAAAAAATTAATCAAAATGGAGGCAATGCCGCCGCAATTGCCGAACGGGATGGTTTGAAATTAGAAAAAAATCGTCCATTCCCAAGGTTCTATATGATTGACGCTGGCAACGGAAAAAAAGTTCCTTACGCGAACAAATTACTGAACGAAATTTTTGCTCTCAAAATTAATCAAGCAACCAATCCACAACAAACTAGCCAAGAAGAAATGGTAATCGCTGTTGTTCGTAGCATTTCAAATCCTGCCCCTAATAATGCTGGAGTGAAAGCGATTGCTAAAGATATTGAAGGTAATTTTAGAAACGATATTTTAGTTAGCTTTAACCAATATGTTCAAAAACAATTTCCAGTTAAAATTAACGAAAAGTTAATGCAAAATAGCAATAACAAAGCTGGGGATGAGCAGTAATAATTTGGCGAGCAGAAAAATCATCTCTCGGCAAATCTCCGCCGATTTGCTCACGCCCGTTCTGGCTTTGCTAAAAATTGAATCTAAATTTCCATCCCATCATTTTCTTTTTGAATCAGTTGAAAAAGGCAATAATCGTAGCCGCTATTCTATAATTGGTGTTTTGCCAGATTTAATTTGGAAATGCGAAAATAAAATCGCTTACTTAAACTCTGATTTTGAAAAACATCCCAAGAATTTTGAAAAACTTGCCGAGAACCCAATCGCTTCGCTCAGAGCTCTAATCAAAAACTCACAAATAAAAGATAATCATCCCATTTTATCTTCGGGAATTTTTGGCTATATGTCTTACGATATGGGTCGCTTGATGGAAGATTTGCCCGATAACAATTTGCCTGACGAAATTCAAATCCCCGATAGTATTTTTATTCGCCCACAAATTTTGATTGTCTTTGATGGCTTATTCGATGTTATTAATATTTACGCGCCAATCTATGAGAATAGCAAAATTGATTCAAAACAAGCTGAAGAAAATATTGCTAAGATTGTCGATATACTCAATTCTCCAGTAGAAATTTTACAAATAAGTCGTTCAAAATTATTGGAGTTTAAATCTAATTTTAGTGAAGAAGAATATTGTGATGCAGTCAAAAAATCCCAAGAATACATCAAGAACGGCGATATATTTCAAGTTCTTCCCTCGCAACGATTTACTAGCGATTTTAGTCAAGAAAATGCTCTAGCATTTTATCGATCACTCAGATCAATTAATCCTTCGCCATTTTTATTCTACATCAAATTTGCCGATTTTTGTTTGAATGGCTCTAGCCCTGAAATTATGGTTTCGGTAAAAAATAAAAAAGTCACCGTGCGCCCACTGGCTGGAACACGCAAAAGAGGTGTGGACGCTTTTGAGGATAAAAAAATTGCCGAAGAATTATTAAAAGATGAAAAAGAAGTTGCCGAACATTTAATGCTAATTGATTTGGGCAGACATGATGTGGGAAGAGTCTGTAAGGCAGGAACCGTTGAGCTTACTGAAAAAATGGTAGTAGAAAATTATTCCCACGTTATGCATATCAGTTCCAATGTTGAAGGAATTTTAGATGATAAATTTGATGCACTCGATGCACTAATCAGCGGCTTTCCAGCCGGAACTGTGAGCGGTGCACCAAAAATTAGAGCGATGGAAATCATAGAAGATTTGGAAAAATGCAAAAGAAGTTTTTACGCTGGATGCGTGGGATATTTTTCTGGTAATGGTGATATGGAAACCTGCATCACATTGCGTTCAGCCTTAATTAAGAACAATAAGATCTATCTTCAAGCAGGAGCTGGGGTGGTTTTTGATTCTGTTCCCAAATCAGAATATCAAGAATGCTTGAATAAGGCGATGGCACTGATGAAAGCAGCGGCTCTAGTTGAGAGATTTTAGTTTATCTAAAATTTCTTGATGACTATCAAAACAAAGCATCGGCTTTTCTTTCTTGGCACTTTCTTTAACAATCAAATCCCTCGGAACATTTGCTCCTTTGCCATATAAAATTGGCTGACAATTAGAATTAATTGCACATTCAACATCGGTGATGGTGTCGCCAACAAACCAAATTAAATCTTTTTCTGGATCAAGACCACTACCTTGTAAAGCCAGATCCACTGGTGCTTTGTGAGGCTTATCAAAAGCGGCATCGCCTGCACCAACTATCGCTAAAAATTTATCCGCCATTTTTAAATTTTCCAATTCCATCCGCAAAGTATTACCCATCTTGTTGCTGATTACAAAAAGCAAAATATCCTTTTGATGTAAAAAATTAATCAAATCAATAGCACCAGATAAAAATTCCATTTTGTCTAAATGCTGCGAGCGATAAGCGTTTTTATAAATTTCTCCCGCCTCTTGCCATCTCTCGCCAAATAAAGCTGGAAAAGATTCGCGCATCGATTTGTGAATATCAGTTTTGACTTTGTCAATATGCCATAATTCACGATCCATTTTTTCCATTGTTTCGTTAATGGCGGAGTGGATTAATGGCCAAGTATCAACCAAAGTATTGTCCCAATCAAATATTACTGCCCGAGGGATTTTGTTGTTCATTTTTGTGGAGGAACTATTGAAAAGAGGTGAAAAATATATTATAGACATTTTAATCGCAACCAAATAATCTCGCGGCTTTCCCAAGTTTAACTAATGGGCACCTTGAAAAAATTCTAATTTTTTCAAGGTGCCCCTAATAGAAATTTAATTATGCCAATTGAAATTTTAATGCCCGCACTTTCACCAACTATGAAAGAAGGAAATCTTGCTAAGTGGATTAAAAAAGAAGGTGATAAAATTAAAGCCGGAGATGTGATTGCTGAGATTGAAACTGACAAAGCAACGATGGAAGTTGAGGCGGTTGAAGAAGGAGTTTTGGGAAAAATTTTAGTTGCAGAAGGCACAGAAAATGTTCATGTTAATTCAGCCATTGCACTACTTTTAGAAGATGGTGAAAACAAATCAGTTTTAGATTCTTACCAATTAAAATCTGGCTCAGCATTGCAGAATGAAGCCCCAAAGGCTGAACAAAAACCAGTTCAATCATCAGAAAAAATTGCACACTTTAGCCACGAAAGAATCGCAATTAGCCCACTTGCAAAAAGAATTGCTGGTGAAAAAAATCTTAATTTATCAACAATTTCAGGCTCAGGCCCAAGAGGCAGAATTATTAAAGATGATGTTATAAACGCTGCTGGACAAGGATCGGCGCGCAAATCTTCTGGAGTCGTCAGTAGAGATCCGCAAGAATTTCAAGCAATTAAAAATAATAATGTTCGCAAAGTTATTGCCAAAAGATTGTTGGAATCCAAACAAACTGTTCCGCATTTTTATTTAAGTCTAGATTTAAAAATTGATAAATTATTAGAGGTTAGACAATCACTCAATGAGATTGCTGGTCTTGATTCTAAAGGTAATTATGAATATAAAATTTCAGTTAATGATTTAGTCATCAAAGCAGTTGCACTAGCTCTGCGAGAAGTGCCGACCGCAAATAGTTCTTGGACAGATGAAGCGATTTTGCTTTATAATAATATCGATGTTTCGGTTGCTGTTGCTGTTGATGGCGGTCTTTTAACGCCAATCATTCGCAATGCCGATCAAAAATCTATTATAGAAATTTCTAATGAAATGAAAACTCTTGCCAAAAAAGCTCGTGACGGCAAATTGCAACCAGAAGAATTTCAAGGTGGTGGCTTTAGTATTTCTAACTTAGGAATGTATGGTATTAACAATTTTCAAGCGATTATTAATCCACCACAAAGTTGCATTTTGGCTGTTGGTGCTGGAGTTCAAAAGCCAGTGATTGAAAATAATGAAATTGCGATTGCAACAATTATGAATGTGACTTTATCTTCCGATCATAGATCAGTTGATGGCACGGTTGGAGCCGAGTTTTTAAAGGCCTTAAGAAAATTTATTGAGAGCCCAATTGCGATGTTAATTTCCTAGAAAAAGATATTGCATTAATTGGTTTTTGCAGATACATTTTGCGAACAATATTGCTTAGACGATACTAAAAATAAATTAAATTCCCCAACATTCATCCAGTCAAATTATGACCAAAACTCTTGAAATCATTTTTATTCTTTTTCTATCAGCTTTTTGTTTTTTCTTCGGTGTGAAATATTCCAAAACCGTTAGAGAACATGCCGGCTGGATTTTTGAAACCAACGGTGATGAAGTTGAATTGCCGGATTTATCAAATACTCAAAACCCAGAAATGGATATGCAAGTTGATGAAAATGGCAAGGTGATTGAACAAGCCGCTCCTCCAGCTGAAGATCAAAATATCGTTCCAATGGTTGAAGAAGGAAGCGATGCTGAGCCAGCAAATGCCGCTGCTCCAGAAAATGATAATAAATCTGCCGCTCCAGTGCCAGCAAAAGCTGCTCCTCAAAAACATATCAAAAAATAATCTATAGAAACCTCTGAACAACTAAAAATTGATATTTATGCCAAAAAAGACCAGAAAGATCAATTTTTCTAAAACATTGTTTTAGTTGTTCAGAGGTTCCTATACTAACCAACCTGAAATTTTAGGTTGGTTTAGTATATTTCTTCTTTGGCAACTCTTTGACTTAGGGTTGCCATTATAAATCCGTCCAAATCTCCATCTAAAACTAACTGATAATTTCCAACCTCATAGCCAGTTCGTAAATCCTTAACCATTTGGTAAGGTTGCATCACATATGATCTGATTTGATGACCCCACCCATTATCAGTTTTTCCAGCGTTAATTTTAGCTTGCTCTTCTTCGCGTTTTCTGATCTCTGCTTCATAGAGTCTTGATTTGAGCATCTTCATCGCTTCGGCCTTATTTCTAATTTGTGAGCGATCAGATTGGCACCCAACCACGATATTGGTTGGCAAATGTGTAATTCTAACTGCAGAATCAGTTTTGTTGACATGTTGCCCGCCAGCGCCAGAAGCACGGAAAGTATCTATGCGTAAATCTTTGTCGAGAATTTCAATATTTATGCTGTCATCAACAATTGGATAAACCCAAATGCTGGCAAAGCTAGTTTGCCTTTTGCCATTGGCGTTAAAAGGTGAGATTCGCACTAAACGATGCACGCCACTTTCAGTTTTGATCCAGCCAAAAGCATTAGCAAACCCATTTTGACCAGTAACTTTAATCGTTGCCGATTTAATTCCCGCCTCATCGCCATCTAAGCATTGCACTAATTCAGTTTTAAAATTGTGTCGTTCGCAAAAGCGCAAATACATTCTAAGTAGCATTGATGCAAAATCGCAAGCATCGCTTCCACCCACGCCAGAGTTGATCTCAATAAAGCAATCATTTTTATCAGCAGCACCAGAAAATAAACACTCAACTTTGCTTTTGTTGGTCTGAATATTTAAATCAGCAAGACTTTTTTCAATCTCATTAATTATTGCCACATCATTTTCGCTTTCGGCAATTTCTAATAATTCCAAATTATCTTGAAGGTTCTGTTTTAAAGAATTGTAGCTATTTAAAGCCGCCTCCACTTGGCTTTTTTCCCGCATCAAGAGCCCAGCTTTTTCATTGTCTTGCCAGTCTAAAGTTTCGACCTGTTTTTCTAATTCTTGCAGTTTGATTTTAAGATTCCCAAGGTCAAAGAAACCTCGCAATCAATCTTAAAGCTTCTTCGATGTTTATGACTAATGATGTGATTTCTGCTTTCATTTAATTTAGTTGTAAGTAGTAAGTTGTAAGTAGTAAGTTCATTGTTATTATTGTTTAAGGAACCTCTGAACAACTAAAAATTAATATTTCTGAGGATTTTTTGAGTAGAAATTTCATTACTTTTTGGTGGAATATTTCCATATTTCACCAAAATAATGGAATTTATGCCAAAAAAGACCAGAAAGATCAATTTTTCTAAAACATTGTTTTAGTTGTTCGGAGGTTCCTTATGGAAGTGTGAAATAATAACTTAAACGATTTGCTAAGTATTGCGAAGAGATTTTAAGTGAACATTAATTATTAATTATATTGTGTTAAAAAATCGAATCATCCCATGTCTTGATGTTGCAAATGGTCGCGTAGTCAAAGGGGTTAATTTTGAAAATTTGATTGATGCTGGCGATCCAGTTGCACAAGCAGAATTTTATTCTAAAGCTGGTGCTGATGAGCTTTGTTTTCTTGACATAACTGCCTCTCACGAAAATCGTTCAACAATTTTTGATGTGGTTCGCCAAGTTGCTAAAGTTTGTTTTATTCCTTTTACTGTTGGTGGCGGAATACGCAGCACTGAAGATATTCGCAATCTTTTGCTTTGTGGTGCCGATAAAGTTTCCATCAATAGCGCTGCGGTTTACAATCCTGAGTTGGTCAGGCAAGCGGCAAAAAAATTTGGTAGTCAATGCGTAGTAGTTGCAATTGATGCCAAAAAAAATATCACTAAAAATCAACAAGGTAATTTTGAAATTTTTGTTAAAGGCGGCAGAGAAGCCACCGGCATTGATGCAATAGAATGGGCAAAAAAAATGCAAGATTTTGGTGCTGGCGAAATTCTTTTAACTTCAATGGATAAAGACGGAACTAAGTCAGGATATGATTTGGAATTAGTTTCAGCAATTTCATCACATTTAAATATTCCTGTAATTGCTTCTGGAGGAGTTGGAAATTTAGAACATTTAGCAGAAGGAATTAGAGCGGGAGCGTCTGCAGTTCTTGCTGCTTCCATTTTTCATTTTAAGACTTATTCTGTTAAAGAAGCGAAAGAATATTTATTGAAAAATAATATTGCGGTTCGAGTTTCATTCTGAGCGCAGCGAAGTATCTCGTGAGACGCGCTGTGAACCAAGACCGAATATTTGTTTCATAAGATCCTTCGCTACGCTCAGAATGACAATATGAATTTATTTTAAAATCTTAATCACAAATGGCTGACGATATTGCTGCGGTGCGGCATTTAAGAAATTTTGTTATTATTTCTTTTCTAATCATAGTGGTTTTGCTTGGTTGTTTTTATGCAACTGGAATTTTGGTTTTGGTGAGCATTAACAATGATTGGAAGGTAGTTAAGGCTTATTTGAATTTTACTTTGGTTCAGCAATTTTGGGCATTGACCAAAGCAATGATGAATTATTGGGTCTTTTATTTTCAGCATTACGGCCAATTAAAATTTGAAAGTTATAATTATTTTGTTCCCAAACTTTGGGTAGCAACATTTTTTCCTTATACAACTTTAGGAATTGTCTGCATTATTTTCAGAGCACCCCTCGCCGATTTTCGTCCCTTCAAAAAACCTGAATCAATTCACGGCACTGCACGCTGGGCAGAGGCTCGTGATGTAAAAAAAATGGGTTTGCGATCAAAGCATGGAATGCTCCTTGGTAAATATAAGGGCAAGTTTTTGGTGGCTGATGGCTATCAACATTGTTTATTATTTGCGCCAACAGGTTCTGGTAAAGGTGTTGGATTTGTTATTCCCAATTTGCTGTTCTGGCGCGACTCAGTGATCGTTCACGATATTAAATTAGAAAACTACGAAATAACTTCTGGCTGGCGACAAAAGCATTTGAAGCAAAAAGTATTTTTGTGGAATCCGGCTGATCCAGACGGAATTTCCCATTGCTACAACCCAATGGATTGGATTAGTAAAAAACCCGGAAAGATGGTCGATGATGTGCAAAAGATTTGTAACTTTTTATTACCCGAACAAGAATTTTGGCAAAACGAAGCGCGCGCTTTGCTTTGTGGTGTGATGCTTTATTTAGTTGCTGACGATAACAAGCCAACCACGCTTGGCGAGGTTGTGCGCACATTGCGCAACGATGATGTGGTTTATAATTTGGCAGTAGTTTTAGATACGATGGGTAAAAAAATTCACCCAGTTGCCTATATGAATATTGCCGCTTACTTGCAAAAACCAGATAAAGAACGCGGCTCGGTTACTTCCACCGCCAACTCATCTTTGGAACTTTGGGCAAACCCACTCATTGACACCACAACCGCAACTTCTGATTTTAATTTAAATGAATTTAAATTAACTCCTCACACTTTATATGCTGGTTTAACCCCAGATAACATTAGTCGTTTGAAGCCTTTGATGGGAATTTTTTATCAACAAGCGGCAGCATTTTTTACTGCTCACACCCCAAAACCAAATGAAAAAATTGGTGTTTTGATGTTAATGGATGAGTTTCCAACTTTGGGCAAGATGGAGCAGTTTCAAGCTGGAATCGCTTATTTTCGGGGTTATCGTGTTCGTTTATTTTTGATTATTCAAGACACCGAGCAGCTCAAAGGAATTTACGAAGAAAGCGGGATGAACTCATTTTTATCGAACTCAACTTATCGGGTTACTTTCGCGGCAAACAATATGGAAACCGCCAACTTGATTTCGCAATTACTTGGCAACAAAACTGCCACCCAAATTTCTTATAACAAACCAAAATATTTAGATTTAAATCCGGGCTCCAGATCACTGCATTTATCTGATACACAAAGAGCTCTGCTTTTGCCGCAAGAAGTTATCCAGCTACCTCGTGATGAACAAATTTTACTGATTGAATCTGAGCCAGCTGTGAGGTGTTATAAAATCAAATATTACGAAGAAAGAATCTTCAAAAAACGATTGCTCCCAAAAATTAAAATTCCAGCGCAAGCCCCTTATATGCCGAATCACAGTAATAACAAAAAAGGTAAAGATGATGAAGCACCAAAAGAAGATAAGGCGGCGCTGAGTTAAGGAACCCCTGAACAACTAATTACCGTCGGTTAAAACCGACGGATTTGAACGATCTGTTAAAAAGGGCTTTAGCCCAACACCAATAAAATGTAAGGCTAAAGCCATTACTGTCCGGTTAACTTTTTTGCTGTTAATTACCGTCGGTTTTAACCGACGGATAGAACTAACTAAAATAAGGGCTTTAGCCCAATACTTCTGATGTCGGGCTAAAGCCCAGTTTTTCTTAATCTCTTAACCGTCGGTTAAA
>CAMDOL010000022.1 GCA_945903615.1 Rickettsia typhi
AATAGAATTTCAAAATCAATATTTTTTGCCAAAATTTCTGATTCTAAAGCAGCAGGAATTTTGATAGTTAAATGTTCGCCACCTTTAATTTTATAATCACAGCCAGTGATTACATTTTTGCCATCAAAAACACAGCCAGACCCAATCAAATTCTGAATTCTGCCCCGAGAAAATTCAAGTTTTCTTCGCGATAATTTGCTGACTAAAAATTTATCCAACCTTTGTTTTCTATCCTCTTTTTTGGCCTGAAAAATTAGCTCTTCCATTTGTTAAAATTTATTGAATTGGTATTAAATATTGTTCGCCGCATTTTCGCTGCCTTTGTAAAACTATTAAGGAACCTCTTAACAACTAAAACAATGTTTTAGAAAAATTGATCTTTTTGGTCTTTTTTGGCATAAATTCCATTATTTTTGGTGAAATATGGAAATATTCCACCAAAAAGTAATGGAATTTATGCCAAAAAAGACCAGAAAGATCAATTTTTCTAAAACATTGTTTTAGTTGTTCAGAGGTTTCTACACATTAGGTTTAGCTTTTGCAATTTTTAAAATGAAAATTGATATTACTATTTATAGCAAGTTTTTTGCTGATATTTTGGATTAGATAATCAAAATTTCAAATTCCATCCAGCAACAAATAATCTTACCCGATGAAACTGCCATTTTTTTTCTGCTCCAAAATCAATGAAAATCAGCAAGTTGGAAAGCCAACTGGAAACTCGCCAGAAAGCATTGTTTTGTCTGCGGCATATTCAGAAAATGACAAATTGCTTTCCTCACTCAACAGTTCAATTGATGGAATTTCCGATGATGAAGCTTTGCTCAGACAAGAAAAATATGGTGCTAATCAGGTTGTGCAAATTGAAAAAAATTCTCTTTTTGTGTTGCTTTTCAAGTCAATTAATCCTCTGAATATTCTGCTTTTAACCCTAGCCTTAGTGTCGTTTTTTATTGGTGATTTTAAAGCGGCAATTATTATTACTGTGATGGTTTTGCTCAGTATTGTTCTGACTTCCTTTCAGGAATATCGCTCTGGAAGAGCGGTAGAAAAATTGCGTTTAATGGTTCGCACCACAGCAACGGTGATTCGTAAAAATGAAGTTGAGGAAAATGAAGATGAGGAACAATTTTTTCCCCAAACTAATATTGAAAAACGCGAAATTGAAATTGAACAATTAGTTCCTGGAGATGTAATTCAATTGGCGGCCGGTGATATTATCCCTGCTGATGTGCGTTTGATTTTTGCTAAAGATTTATTTGTTAATCAGTCAAGTTTGACTGGCGAATCTTTGCCAGTAGAAAAATCTTCTAATATTGAAACTAAAAAAACCAGCAACTCTTTAGAGTTTAGCAATATTTGCCATATGGGCAGCAATGTGGTGAGTGGCACTGCGATGGCGTTGGTTTTGCTTACTGGAAAAAATACTTTTTTTGGAAGAATCGCCAGTAAAATTACTGCCAAGAAGTTGAAGACCAATTTTGATTTAGGTATCAAGCAATATACTTGGTTGATGATTCGTTTTATGTTAGTGATGGTTCCAATTGTCTTTGCGCTTAATGGTTTTGGCAAAGGTGATTGGTTCTCGGCTTTTCTATTCGCGGTTGCGGTTGCGGTTGGTTTAACGCCTGAAGTTTTGCCGATGATTGTGACTATCAATTTGGCGCGTGGTGCAATTGCAATGTCGCGTAATAAAGTTATTGTTAAGCATTTAAGCTCAATTCAAAATTTTGGCGCAATGGATGTGTTGTGTTCAGATAAAACTGGAACATTAACAAAAGATAAAGTTATCCTAGAAAAATATGTTAATCTAAGTGGTGAAGAAAGTGAGTTGGTGTTAAGCTACGCTTACCTCAACAGCTTCTATCAAACTGGTCTAAAAAATCTTTTAGATCGTGCAATTCTAGATCATGGAGATCAAAATTATGATGCGTTTTTAGATCGTAAATATCAAAAAATTGATGAAATTCCCTTTGATTTTAATCGACGCAGAATGTCAGTAGTTTTGGAGGATAATCAAAAACAACATTTGGTGATTTGCAAAGGTGCGGTTGAAGAGATGCTAAATATTAGCTCAAAAGCGCTGATAAATGGTGATATTGTTGATCTAAATAATATTGAGAGAGCCAGATTAAATATGCTCGCTAATGATTTTAGTGAAGATGGTTTTCGGGTTATTGCGGTAGCGATTAAAGAAATTAAAGACAATAAAGTTCAATATGCAGTTGCTGACGAGCAAGGTTTAACGCTAATTGGTTTTATGGCGTTTTTAGATCCGCCAAAAGAAACAACTGCCGAGGCGATTGCTTTGTTAAATAAACAAGGTGTGAGTGTAAAAATTCTCACTGGTGATGCGATGGCGGTGACTAAAAAAATCTGCAAGGAAGTTGGAATTAATGTTCAGAATGTAATGCTGGGAGTTGAGCTTGACAGACTTAGTGATAAAGAATTGGAAGAGATTGTCAAAGATACCACAATCTTTGCTAAACTTTCTCCATTACACAAAGAAAGAATTGTCAAAGCTCTGCAAAATAGTGGCTTTGTCGTCGGGTTTTTGGGTGATGGAATTAATGATGCTGCAGCGTTGAAAGCCGCAGATGTTGGAATTTCAGTTGATAGTGCGGTCGATGTTGCAAAAGAATCAGCCGATATTGTCTTGCTAGAAAAATCTTTGTTAGTGCTTGAAAAAGGCATTATTAAAGGTCGAACTGTTTTTGGCAATATTATCAAATATGTAAAAATGGGCTCGTCATCTAACTTTGGGAATATGTTTTCTGTGATGGGTGCCAGCTGTTTTTTGCCATTCTTGCCAATGCTACCAATCCAGATTCTAACCAATAATTTGCTTTATGATTTTTCACAGGCTGCAGTGGCGACAGATAATGTGGATGAAGAATATCTGGAGAAGCCTAGAAAATGGGATATGAAAGAGATTAGCAGATTTATGTTTATTTTAGGGCCAATCAGTTCAATTTTTGATTATGTAATGTTTGCAATTCTAATCTTTGGCTTTGGTGCTTGGAACAATCCGGCTTTGTTTCAAACTGGTTGGTTTGTTCATTCTTTGGTTTCGCAAACTATAATCATTCATGTGATTCGTACCAACAAAATTCCTTTCCTGCAAAGCCGTGCGAGCTGGACAATGATTATTTCCTCAATCGTGATTATTATAATTGGTTTATATTTACCATTTTCACCACTAGCAGATAGTTTGGGTTTGGTGCAATTGCCAGCAAAATATTTTGGCTTTTTAGTAATTGTCATTATAAGCTACGCCGCTTTAGTGCAGCTGGTCAAAAAAACCTACTTTAAACTACCAATCAAAATCATAAAATAATGTCTTTCAAATGCGGTATTGTTGGCTTGCCAAATGTTGGCAAATCAACTCTTTTTAATGCTCTCACTCAAACTGCCTTGGCAGAAGCCGCCAATTACCCATTTTGCACGATTGAACCCAACATAGGCAAGGTTTCAGTGCCTGACGAAAGATTACAAAAACTAACCAAAATTGCCGGATCAGCAGTGATAATTCCAACCCAAATCGAATTTGTTGATATTGCTGGATTAGTCAGGGGCGCTAGTAAAGGCGAGGGATTGGGCAATCAATTTTTATCACATATCAGAGAAGTTGATGCGATTGTAAATGTGACGCGTTGTTTTGAAGATGAAAATATTGTTCATGTTGAGGGCGCTATTGATCCAGTGCGTGATGCCGAATTGATCCAGCTTGAGTTGATTTTAGCAGATTTAGAATCTTTACAAAAACGCATTTCTAATCTAGAAAAAAAAGCTAAAAATGCCGATAAAGAAACTTTGTTGCAAATTGTAGTTGTCAAAAAAGCTTTGGAAATTTTAGGACAAGAAAAACCAGCTAGGTTGTTGGAATTAAAGGATGAAGACGAAAGACGAGTTTTTAATAATTTGCAATTAATTACTGCCAAACCCCAACTTTTTGTTTGTAATTTAAGTGAGGAGGAAGTTTTGAAAGGTAATAAATACTCTGATTTGGTTGTAGAGCTTGGCAAAAAAAATGGTTTTCCCGTTTTAAAAATTTCTGCGCAAGTTGAATCAGAAATTGCCGCACTCAGTAGCGAAGAAGAAAAGAAAGAATTTTTAGCAGCAGTTGGCCTACAAGAAACTGGCTTATCTCAAATTATACGCGCTGGTTATAGTTTGCTCAATCTGATAACTTTCTTCACCGTTGGCCCCAAAGAATGTCACGGCTGGCAATTGCAAAAAGGATCAACCGCACCAAAAGCGGCAGGGGTAATTCATACTGATTTTGAAAAAGGATTCATCCGCGCCGAAACAATTGCTTACGCAGATTATACTCAATTCAACGGCGAAGAAGGCTGCAAGAGTGCTGGAAAATTAAGGCTGGAAGGCAAAGATTATATTGTGCAAGATGGTGATGTGTTCCACTTTAGGTTTAATGTTTAAAAAATGACAATTAAATATTATTTTTTTGGCAAAGAATGCGTGATTAATCGGGCTCTAACTGATTACGCGGATTTGGAAAAAAATCTTGCCAAACAAAATTTTATTTCTCCGCGCCCCACCGTTCTAATTGATCAAGTTCATAGTAGTGATGTGGTAGTAATCGATGATGAATCAAAAATTCCATTAGCCACAAATCGTCCAAAAGCTGACGCAATTGTAACTAATCTCAAAGATTTAATCATTGGCTTATTTACTGCCGACTGCACTCCAATTTTATTTTTTGATGAAAAAAATTCTGTAATTGCCGCCGCCCATGCGGGATGGTTGGGAGCTTTCAAAAATATCACTAACAACACAATTTCTAAAATGATCGAAATTGGCGCACAAATTGAAAATATAAAAGTTGTTATTGGCCCAACAATTCGTCAAAAATCTTATGAAATTTCGCAGGAATTTTATGATCGTTTTGTGGTTGAAAATTCTGAAAATAAAAAGTTTTTTATCGATGGCAAAAGAGCTGAAAAATATATGTTTGACTTGCCAGCATATGTAAAAGAACAATTATACAATGCAGGAATAAAAGATATTATTGATGAAGAAATTGATACTTACAGCAATGCTGAAAAGTTATTTAGTTACCGCCGCAGTGCTCACCTAAATGAGTTAGATTGTGGACGAAATGTTTCGGTAATTCAGATTAGCTAAATATCTCCCCTGAAGCAATCAGTTGAATTTGATTATTTACTTCTAAAACCAAGTTTCCATGTTCATCTAAATTTTTAAAAACCCCTCGCAGCGATTGATTTGGTAGATTGACAGCAATTTCTTGGTTTAAATTAAACGCTTTTTCTAACCATAAATTTCTGATCGGTGTAAAGCCAAAATCCAACCACTTTTGATAAAGGATGGAAAAATGATCCAGAAATTTTTTGAGTAAATCAATTTTGTCAACAATTTGAAAGCCTTGTTCGTTAAGGTGACAAGATGGATAATTCGTATTTTCAGGATGAGAGTTAATGTTAACCCCAACACCCAACACCACGCAATTGTCATCTTTTTCCAATAAAATTCCCACCACTTTTTTGCCATTAATCAAAATATCATTTGGCCATTTATAGTTAATTTTTTTATTATTCTTAGAAAACTCAGCAAGAGCGAAGCCCATAGCTACAGAGGCTAGAAATGAAAGTTCAGAAATTTTATTAATTAATTTTTGGGGCTTTAAAGCCAATGAAAAGTAAAGATTGCCAATTGGTGAGACCCAATTTCTCGCCATTCGGCCTTTTCCAGCGCTTTGTTCGTCAGCAAGAATGATGTGATTGTGATTGATTTGGTAAGATTTGGTAAGTTCTAAAGCTAGAGAATTGGTGCTTGGAAGTTCTGGGTAATGATCAATTGAAAAGTTTTGGTGGTAAAATCTGATAAACATATAAGAGGTCTATAAAAAACAAAACCGAGCTAACCAAATTTGGTTAGCTCGGTTTGTAAAATAGGATAAAGATAAACTATTTTTTAGCAGCAGCATCAACAGCTGGAGCAGCGGCATCAGCTTTAGGAGCTTCAACATGAGATCTTCTAGAGCTGTGTCTTTTTTTAGCAACTGGAGCAGCAACTTCGGCTTTAACTTCAGTAGTTTTAGCTTCAGTAGTTTTAGCTTCAGTAGTTTTAACTTCAGTAGTTTTAGCAGCAACTGGAGCAGCAGCTTTAGCTTGAGCTTTAGGAGCTTCTGCGAAAGCAGAATTTGCTGCAAGAGTCAAAGCAGCAACTAAGATTAATTTTTTCATAGTATTGTAATTGATTAAAATGTTTAACAAATGTTTCTGCAAGGGCTTAAATGGCGAATACAGAACCATAAATCACCCTAAAATAAACTCTTAAGGCAATTTAAAGTGGGGTAAAAATATATCTCCCACTATTATTTGTCAATCAAGATTTTGGCTTTTTTAACTAAAAGTGAATTACTCTGCCAAACGCATCCAAAACCGCCTCATGCATCATCTCTGATAGGGTTGGGTGAGGGAAAATAGTGTGCATAAAATCTAATTCGGTTAACTCAGCTTGTTTACCAATAACATAACCTTGGATCATTTCAGTTACTTCAGAACCAATTAAATGTGCACCAAGAAGCTCGCCAGTTTTTTCATCAAAAATAGTTTTGATCAAACCTTCAGTTTCTCCCATAGTAATGGCTTTGCCATTAGCCATATAAGGAAATCTGCCAACTTTAAATTTCAAGCCTAATTCTTTAGCTCTTTTTTCGGTTAAGCCAATTGAAGCAATCTGTGGCATTGAATAAGTGCAACCTGGGATATTCTCTTTTTTGATCGGATGGGTATCTTTAGCATTATATTTGCCCATTTTCTCAGCAATTTTTTCTGCCGCGATCACGCCTTCGTGAGAAGCCTTGTGGGCTAACCAAGGCGCTGAAGCAACATCGCCAATGGCATAAATTCCCACTTCATCAGTTTGCATATAGCCATCAGTTTTAATGTGACCGCGGTCTAATTTAATTCTAGTGTTTTCTAAGCCTAAATTTTCAGTATTTGGCACGATACCAACCGCCATAATAGCTCGACTGGCTTTAATCTCTTCAATTTTCCCAGCAATTTCAACACTAGCAATAATTTCGTTTTTACCTTTTTTAATTACTTTAAGAAGAGCCGAAGTGTGAATTTTGATTCCTTGTTTCTCAAAAGATTTTCGTGCTAATTTAGAAATTTCTTCATCTTCAACTGGCAAAATATTTTCTGCCATTTCAACGATAGTAACTTCCGTGCCCATATTTTTATAAAAGGATGCAAACTCAATACCAATTGCTCCTGAGCCAATCACCAAAATTGATTTTGGCATTTCAGGCGGAGTCATTGCGGTGCGATAATTCCAAATCAATTCACCATCAGCCTCCATTCCGGCTATATTTCTAGCTCTAGCGCCAGTTGCGATAATAATATTTGCGGCTTCAATTTGTTCAATTTCTTTACCATCTTCGCTAATTGAAATTTTATTTTTGGCGATAATTTTGCCAAAACCATTGATTACTTCCACTTTATTTTTCTTCAGCAAACCAGCAATTCCGCTGCTTAATTTTTTAGCAACGCCTCTGGATCTTTCAATAATTTTATTAAAATCAAATTTGATATTTTCTGCTGAAAAACCAAATTGATCTAAATTGTGCAAAAGATGATTAATCTCTGAGCAACGCAATAATGCCTTAGTTGGAATGCAGCCCCAGTTCAAGCAAATTCCGCCCAAATGGTTTCCCTCAACAACAACAACTTTTAAGCCCAGCTGCGCCGCTCTAATTGCGGCAACATATCCACCAGGACCAGCGCCAATAACGCAAAGATCAAATTTTTTCGACATAATGTATTTAAATTTATTAGTAAATTAATGAACAAAACGCTAAATTAGCCACCTTTCTCCATAAACTCAAACTGTTTTTGTTTTGCAACTTAGCTTCAACTTTCCATTTCAAGAAAAATATCTGCCCGAAGATTTTGTGGTTTCGCCTTGCAATAAAGAGGCGTTTGAGTTTGTAAAAAATTATGATTCTAGCAACGAAACTTTGCCAAAAAATTTTGCGATTAGTGCGCCGAAATTAGCAGGAAAAAGCTATTTGGCAAATATTTGGTGCAAAAAAGTTGGAGCAGAATTTCTGAATTTGGCGGATCTAAAAAATATTAATTTGATTAAATTTATTAAAGCTAAAAAATTTTATATCATTGAGGATATTGATGAGTTTAAAAACCAAGAATTACTGTTGCAGGTTTTTAATTTAATTCAGGAAAAATTGGGTTATTTGATGTTGACTTCGACAGTCAATTTGAATCAGGTTGGGCTAAAAATTAAGGACTTAAACTCACGATTAAGAAATGTATTTCAGCTAGAAATTAATAGTCCTGATGATGATCTAATCAAAATGCTTTTGACTAAAAATTTTGCTGCTAAGCAATTGAAGGTTGAGGGCAGGGTGATTAATTTTTTAACTCAAAACTTACATCGTGATTTTGCGAGTATTTTTGATATTACTCGTCTGTTGGAATTTTATTCTTTGGAAAAAAAGAGAAATATCACTATTCCGTTAGCCAAGGAAATTTTAAAACGGTGTTGATTGACTTATAAAGTTTTTTGCTTTAAAACCCACCCCTCACTTTTTAAATAGGTGAAATTTTAAAGAAGTTAGTCAAGGAGAGGTGGCCGAGTGGTCAATGGCAACAGACTGTAAATCTGTCCGCGCAAGCGTTCGCAGGTTCAAATCCTGCCCTCTCCACCATCTGCTTTTGCTGTAATGCGGTGCGATTGGGATGCCAAAGTAAAAATGGTTTTGTTGCACTCTAATTGTAGCGAAGCAAAATGTAAGCGGGTGTAGCTCAACGGTAGAGTTCTAGCCTTCCAAGCTAGCCGTGAGGGTTCGATTCCCTTCACCCGCTCCAATTACTTTTTCAAAGCTAATCCCTTCCGATAATTTTAATTTCCCATTCTAAAACAATTCCACTTTTCTCTTTTACTTTATCGATCACCAAATTTCCTAAACTAATTAAATCTTTGGCGGTGGCATTGCCGGTATTAATCATAAAATTGCAATGTTGTTCTGATATTTGTGCATCTCCAACTTTTATTCCTCTGCAGCCGGCTTCATCGATTAATTGCCAAGCTTTTTTATCTCCCGGAGGATTTTTAAAAGTGCTGCCGCTAGTTTTGGTTCTAATTGGTTGAGTTGCCTCCCTTTTTCTGTTAAATTCAGCAATTTTATGACCAACTTCTTCGGGTGTAGATTTTTCTATTTTAAAAATTCCTTCAACAAAAATTAAATTTTTTTGTAAAGAATTGCCGCGATATGTAAAGCCAAAATCTTTATTATTTAATTGCAGCACCTTGCCATTAAAATCTAGTGCGGTGGCAGAAACTAAGGCACTAGCAATATCGCCATTATAACAACCTGCATTCATTGCGATTGCTCCGCCAATACTTCCTGGCACTCCCGCTAAAAATTCTAAACCAGAAAGACCATTGATTCGGCAATATAAAGAAGCGTTATAGCACAGACAGCTGCCGCCAATATTTACCAAATTGTCTTGGTGGCTAATTTTGGTAAAATCACCACCGAGCTTTATAACCACACCTTCTACGCCTCCATCACGAATAATCACATTAGAGCCAACTCCCAAAAGAGTGATTGGTAGATCGCTAGATTTATGTGTTAAAAAAGAAACTAAGTCAGCTCGGTCTTTTGGTAAAAATAGAACCTGAGCTTTGCCGCCAACCCTAAACCAATTGGTTTTCGATAGATCAGCATTAAAACGATAAGTGCCGCGAACTGGAGGAAGATCCAAAGCTGTCTGATTAAAATTTTCTGCGGACATTGATTTTAAGAAGATTAAATTGATAATTGGCGGCTTTCTAAAACAAGAAAAATCAAAATTGTAATGCCAAGCGATCTTAAAATCAATAATGCCAGTCATCCTAAAAAACCAGTCCTGCTCTGTATTTTAGATGGTTGGGGAATTGCTAGTTCAAACTCTAAAGACAACGCAATCGCTCTGGCAAGCACTCCAAATTATAATCAAATTTTAGCTAATTATCCAAATTCTCAGCTTGGAACTTCTGGTTTTGATGTGGGCTTGCCGGAAGGACAAATGGGTAATTCTGAAGTTGGTCACACTTGTATTGGCTCGGGGCAAATTATTTTTCAAGATTTACCCAGAATTAATCAAGCAATTAATAACAATCAATTAGAACAAAATGAAATCCTCAAAAACCTTATCACTAGCTGTAAAAATAACCAAAACACTTGCCATCTTCTCGGCCTTTTTTCTGATGGCGGGGTGCACTCTCATCAGGATCATATCTTGGCTTTAGCAAAAATTTTGGCAAAAAATAAAATTAATGTGAAGTTGCATTGCTTTTTAGATGGTCGCGATGTGGCGCAAAAAAGTGCCAAAATTTATTTACAAAATTTGCTGGATCAAATCCAAAATTATCCGCAGATTGAAATTGCCACAATATCGGGCAGATACTACGCAATGGATCGCGACAAGAATTGGAATCGTATTGAGTTGTCCTATCGGGCTATTGCGCAAGGTAATGCTCCAAAATTTATTGATCCAATTTTAGCGGTAGAAAATTCTTATCAACAAAATATTAACGATGAATTTGTTGTGCCACTTACGGCAGAGAATTATTGTGGAATGAAGGATGGTGATGCTTTGCTGGTGTCAAATTTTCGGGCAGATCGGATTCGCCAAATTTCCACTGCTTTATTTGAGGGCAAAATTAATTTTTGTGCCGCAGTTTCAATGACTGAATATTCTGATCAATTAAATCAACATTTTGCGGTTTTATTTCCAACTATTAAAATCAAAAATTCTTTAGGAGAAATTTTTGCAAATTTAGGTTTGAAGCAATTGCGCATTGCTGAAACTGAAAAATATGCTCATGTAACTTTCTTTTTTAGTGGCGGTAGGGAAGCTGAATTTAAAGGTGAAGACCGCATTTTGGTTCAATCACCGCCAGTTGCAACTTATGATTTATTGCCAGAAATGTCGGCAGCGGAAATTGGTAATAAATTATCCGCAGCGATTAAATCTGATCAATATGATTTTATTGTCGTGAACTATGCCAACCCTGATATGGTTGGGCATAGTGGCATAATTTCTGCTTCCATCAAAGCTTGCGAAACAATTGATCAGCAGCTTGGCATGTTGTGTGATACAATTTTAGAGCAAGATGGAATTATGATTATCAGCGCTGATCACGGAAATATTGAAGATATGCTTGACAAAAATGGTCATCCAAATACAACGCATACCACCAATCCGGTGCCATTTATTTTAATTGGTCGTGATGTAAAAAATATTCATTTAAATGACGGAAGGCTTTGCGATATTGCTCCTACAATTTTGAATTTAATGAACATCAAGCAACCCATTGAAATGACTGGAAAAAACTTAATTAAATAATAATGAATTTAAAAATTATAAAATTCTTCAAGTGGCAAAATAAAAAACCCGCAGAAAAACCAAAAGAAGGTTGGGGCAGTTTTTTTAATACACTCATTGTTGCAGTAGTTTGTGCTACAATTGTGCGCTCTTTTTTTTATGAGCCGTTTCACATTCCATCAAGCTCAATGAAATCAAATTTGTTGATTGGTGATTATATTTTTGTCTCCAAATATAGTTATGGATATAGCAAATATTCTTTTCCATTTGCGCCCAATTTATTTTCAGGAAGAATTTTTGAGACCAAACCAAAAAGAGGTGATGTAGTAGTTTTTCGCCTGCCTTCGGACCCAAGCATTAACTATATCAAAAGATTAATAGGTCTGCCCGGAGATAAAATTCAAATGATTGGCGGGCAAGTTTTTATCAATGAAGTTGCGGTTGCTAAAGAATATGCTGATGATTTTATTGATGAAGATGGAACCAAAATAAAAAGATTTTTTGAAGTTCTTCCCGAAGGAAAAAAGATCACAGTTCTTGATCAATATCCCGATCTGACACAAGATGATACTGGAATTTATATGGTGCCAGAAGAGCATTATTTTATGATGGGAGACAATCGGGACAACTCACAAGATAGTCGTTTTTTAAATGCAGTTGGTTATGTTCCGGAAGAGAATTTGGTTGGCAAAGCCAGAATTATTTTCTTTTCCAATCGCACCAATTTTTGGCAATTTTGGACTTGGGACAGAGATATTAGATGGGAAAGAATTTTAAAAATTATTGATTAACAATGATCACTAAATCACCCATTATTTAGTTTAATCAATGAAAATTTTAGATTTGCGACAGTCTAATTATTTCCATTTGAAATCTAATAAAAGATTAGTATATTCAACGCTCCGCAGTGTTTAATCGATTCCAAAATACATCAAAAACTAGAAATGAACAGCACTAATCCACAAATTTTCTATGCAATCCCTTTGCGTGATGTGGTAATTTTTCCGCATATGACTACCACAATTGTGGTGGGCAGGCAAAAGTCGGTGCGGGCAATTGAGAATGCTAAAAAATCGAATATTCCAATTTTTGTTGTTACTCAAATCAACGCTGATCAAGACAATTTTGATCTTTCTAGCGTTTATCATATTGGTGTGGTTTGCAGAATCGTTGAAACCACAATTGCTAATGACGGCAATTTGAAAGTTGTTCTACAAGGTTTGATGCGCGGAAAAATCAATCGCATTTTACCAGAGACGGATTTTTTCTCGTGTGAAATTAATTTTCTACAAGACGAAGCTTTCTCCCTAGAAGACGGCGAGTTAACTGGTCTCATCAGAGCAACGGTGGAATCCTTCACTAAGCTTGGTGAGCATAACAAAAAAGTGACTCCCGAAATTATCGCAACTTTAAGAAAAGTTAAATCCCCTAATGATTTAGTTTTTTTGGTTTGCTCATTTCTAAGCGCCGGAACCAATTCCAGACAAGAAATTCTAGAAGAAAATAATGTTAAAAAAAGATTATACAAAATTTTAGAACTGCTCCAAAACGATATCAATATCTCTGCCACCGAAGCGCAAATTGCTAAATCTATTCAAGCTAAAATTGCCAAAAGCCAAAAAGATCTATATTTGCACGAGCAGCTCAAACACATCAAAAAAGAGCTTGGGCAGGATGAGGAAAGTGAAATAAAAGACATCAAAGACAAAATTTCTAAACTAAAACTCCCCAAAGAAGTTGCTGAAAAATGTCAAAGCGAAATTACTAAATTGGAGAAAATGAACTTATTTTCTTCTGAGGCTGGAGTTATTCGCAACTACCTAGACTGGATCATCAAGCTACCTTGGCACAAACAAAACAAATCCAACAGCACTTTAGAAAAATCGAAGAAAATTCTTGATAAAAATCACTACGCTTTGAACAAAATCAAAGAGCGTATTTTAGAATTTATCGCAGTGCAGATGAAAACTAAAAATTCTAAAGGTCCAATTTTATGTTTGGTTGGTGCTCCGGGAGTTGGAAAAACTTCTTTGGCTAAAGCAATTGCTGACTCACTAAATCGCCAATATGTTAAAGTTTCTCTCGGTGGCGTGCGGGATGAAGCTGAAATTAGAGGTCACAGAAGAACCTATATTGGCTCAATGCCTGGAAGGATTATTCAATCAATGAAAAAAGCTAAAGTGATTAATCCTTTAATGCTTTTAGACGAGATTGATAAAATGTCTTATGATATGCGCGGTGATCCTTCCTCGGCTTTGTTGGAAGTGCTGGATCCTGAGCAAAATCAAAATTTCAGTGATCATTATTTGGAGGTTGATTATGACCTTTCCAAAGTAATGTTTATTGCTACTGCCAATAATGTTTCTGGAATTCCCGTCCCACTGCGTGATCGTATGGAAATCATTCGTCTTTCTGGCTATACTGAAGATGAAAAATTAAACATTGCCAAAAAACATTTGATTCCTAAACAGAGAAATGAAAATGGTATTGATGCTAAAGAATTTAATATCACTGATGAGGCTTTGCTACAATTGATTCGCAAATATACTTTTGAAGCGGGAGTTAGAAATTTAAATCGCGAGATTGCCTCTGTGGCTCGAAAAGTAGTGAAGAAAATTATTTCTGGCGAAGTAAAATCCGCCAACATCAATGCCAAAAATATTGCTGAATATGCTGGGGTTGAAAAATTCCACTATGGAATTGCTAAAAAAGAAAATAAAATTGGGGTGGCGACTGGTTTGGCATATACCGATTTTGGTGGTGATTTGCTTGATATTGAAGCGGTAAAATTTGCTGGTTCGGGAAAAATTCAAATCACTGGTAAATTGGGCGAGGTGATGAAAGAATCGGCGCAAACCGCCCTCAGCTATGTTCGCTCCATTGCTGATGAGTTAAAAATTTCTGCTAAGGAATTTAACAAATATGATTTTCACATCCATGTTCCTGAAGGTGCAATGCCCAAAGATGGCCCTTCTGCTGGCGTGGCAATGTGCTGTGCTTTAGTTTCGGCAATAACTGGTTTGCCAGTTAATAAAGATGTGGCAATGACTGGTGAGATCACTTTAACAGGCAGAGTTCTGGAAATTGGCGGGCTCAAAGAGAAGTTGCTCGCAGCTCTCAGAGGTGGTATCAAAACTGTGATCATTCCTAAAAATAATCAAAAAGATTTGGAAGAAATGCCCGAAGATGTGAAGAAAAATCTAAAAATCAAAACCGTTTCCAACGCCAAAGAGGCTTTGGTAGAGGTTTTGGTTGGATATAAATAGGACTTATGCAGCAAAACCCCTTAACTAGTCAAGACCCAAATCTATTAATGCGTAAGTCCTAGAGACTGTTAGCTAATTAATTTTATCTTATATTTCGCCCTATTTTTGCTCTTTTTTTCTTGAATTTTTTTAAAATATTCCCGATATTCCAAAAAAATTTAAGAAAAAATCACTAAAAATATGCCAAAATCTAAGGCAAAATTAATTAAGGAACCTCTGAACAACTAAAACAATGTTTTAGAAAAATTGATCTTTCTGGTCTTTTTTGGCATAAATTCCATTATTTTTGGTGAAATATGGAAATATTCCACCAAAAAGTAATGAAATTTCTACTCAAAAAATCCTCAGAAATA